>NZ_JBMGQR010000103.1:0-11444 GCF_049059935.1 Solicola agrisoli
TCCTGTCACGTCCCGCCACATCGGGCCGCGCGGCAGTGCGGACGAGCGGGGGGCCCCGGCGGTGGGTAGGGTCGAAGGGACCACAGAAGCAACCGCGGGGCCCACGTGGCCACCGCGAAGGAGGGGCACGATGGCGCTGCTGCGCAAGAAGTCCAGGACCGACATCGCGAAGGAGCGTGCCTCCGACCTGTGGGACGAGGCCGCCGATCTCGCGAGCAAGGCCGCCGACGTCGTGGGCCCCAAGCTCCACGACGCCGCCGACGCGTTGGCCCCCAAGATCAAGGACGCCCGCGACGCCGCGGCGCCCTACGTCGCCGACGCCCGCGACGCCGGTGCGTCCAAGATCGGTGACGTCCGCGACGCCGTCGCCCCCCGTCTGCACGACGCCCGCGACGCCGGTGCCTCGCGACTGCACGACGCGCGCGACCTCGCCGCCGACCGTCTGCACGCCGCGGGCCCCGCCGCCGCCGCCGCGCTGGGCAAGACCCGGCTCGCCGACACGCGTCTGGCCGACACCGCGCTGGTCGACCCGCCGAAGAAGGGCCGCCGCTTCACCAAGGTCCTGATCGTGGTCGGCCTCGGTGGCCTCGCGTTCTGGGCCGTGCGCACCTTCACCGGTGGCGGCTCGGCGGGCAGCACCTACACCCCGCCGCCCCCGCCGCCGCCGGCTCCGGCCCCCAAGCCGGCGCCGACCGCGCCCACCGACGGCTCGGTGGCCGGCGACGCGCCGAGCGCGTCCTGACGGTCGACCTGCGCCGCGACGGTGATGCCGCCAGGCTCACCGTCGCGGCGCCGCCGCTCAACCTGTACGACCTCGAGATGCACGGCGACCTCGACCGCGCCCTCGACGAGATCGAGGCCGACCCGCCCCGCGTCCTGGTGATCGGGGCCGAGGGCAAGGTCGTCTCCGCCGGCGTCGACGTCTCGATCTTCGCCGCCCAGGCCGACGCCGCCGCCGGGCAGGTCCTGTTCGACCGGATGCTCGAGCTGCCCGACCGCATCGCGGCCCTGCCGTTCCCCACGGTGTTCGCCGCGCACGGGCTCTGCCTGACGTGGGCGTTCGAGGTGGCGCTCGCGTGCGACCTCGTCGTCGCGTCCGAGAAGGCGCGCTTCGGCCTGGTCGAGCGCGTCATCGGCCTCACGCCGACGATGGGCGGCACCCAGCGCCTGGCCGCCCGTGCCGGTGTCGGCCGCGCCAAGGAGCTCGTCATGACCGGCGACCTCTACGACGCCGAGACGCTCTCGCGCTGGGACGTCGTCAACCGCGTCTGGTCGGTCGAGGACTTCGACGCCGAGCTGGACGCCCTCGTCACGCACCTGGCCACGGGCCCGACGCGCGCGTTCGCCGCCGCCAAGCAGGTGCTCGACGCCGCCGACGCCGGTGGCGTCGCCGGTGCCAACGCCGAGGTCACGCGCATCGCCGCGGCCCTCTACGACACCGCCGACATGCAGGGCGGCATGGCCTCGTTCCTGGCCGACGGCCCGGGCAAGGCGACCTTCAGCGGACGCTGACGCCCGTCGTCAGGCGGGTGCCACGCCCTCGCCCTCCCGCGCCATCACGGCGCGGGTGTGGCGGGTGGCGCGGTGCTCGCTCCAGAAGCTCACGAACGGGATCGTGCCCGCGAGCAGCGTGACGATCGTGAACGGGATCGACCAGCGGGCGGCGCGCGCCAGCAGCGCGGCGGTGATCAGGAAGATCATGTACAGCCAGCCGTGCGCGACCCCCAGGTACTCGGTGATGAACTCACCGGCGTGCTGGGGCCCGCTGCCGTCGGCGGCGAGGTACTTCAGGGGCACCCCGATCACCACCAGCACGATGAGCAGGACGCCCACGACGTTGGCCATCACGCGGTACCGCAGCAGAGTCATGTGCACGTGCTCCACAGTACCGAGCGGCCGTGGGCGTCAGCGGCGCGCGTCGACCGGCTCGGGCTCGTCGGTGTCGTGGCTCTCCTCGGACGCGGCCGCGTCCCACGCGGCCTGACGACGCGCGACGGCGTCACGCGTCATCCGCCACCACATGAACACCGCGAACGCCCCGAACACCCACCACTGCAGCGTGTACGCGAGGTTGGTGAGGCCGGTGGTCCACGACGCGTCCGGCAGCGGCGGGGGCACGGCCTCGAGCCCGTCGGCCGGCTCGGGCGAGGTGACGATGGCGAAGCCGGAGTACAGGTCGTACGGGAGCTCGTTGGCGAGCAGCGGCAGGCGGACGGCGTCGATCGTGCGACCGTCCCCGGGCTCGGCGGCGGTGGAGCGTGCCTCGCCGATCTCCAGGACGCCGCGCAGCTCGACCCGGCCGGCCGGGGTGGGCGGCGGGTCGCCCGCCTGCGTGGCGAACCCGCGGACGACGACGAGCGCGTGGGGCCGTCCGTCGTCGCCGACCCCGCCGGTGAGCACCGGGGCGAGGAGCCAGTAGCCCTCGCGGCCGTCCTGCTCGCGTCCGGACACCCAGACCTGGGTGTCGGACGGTCCGTAGGTGCCCGCCACCGTCACCGGACGGTGGTTGGCGGTGTTGGTGAACGCCTCGTCGGGGCCCAGCGCCTCGTCAAGCGGGACGGTGGGCACCTCCTGGCGGTCGGCGCGCTCGCTGGCCTGGCGCGAGTCGTAGACGCCGAGCTGCCAGAGCCCCATGAGCACGCAGAACACGAGCGCCGCCACCGCGAACACGTGCAGCCCGACCATGGCCGGGCGCAGCACGATCCGCAGGGTCGACGGGCGACGCTCGGGCATCAGGGGTCTCAGGCGGTGAAGGGCTTGATGTCGGGGTACAGCGGGAACGCCTCGGCGAGGACGGTGACGCGCTTGCGCAGGCCCTCGACGTCGACGTCGCCCGGCTGCAGCGCGGCGGCGATGATGTCGGCGACCTCGCGGAATTCCTCGGCACCGAAGCCGCGGGTGGCCAGGGCCGGCGTGCCGATGCGCAGGCCGGAGGTGACCATCGGCGGACGCGGGTCGTTGGGCACCGCGTTGCGGTTGACGGTGATGCCGGCCTCGTGGAGGCGGTCCTCGGCCTGCTGGCCGTCGAGCTCGGACTCGCGGAGGTCGACCAGCACCAGGTGGACGTCGGTGCCGCCGCTGATCACGTTGACGCCGACGGCGCGGGCGTCGTCGGCCAGGAGGCGCTCGGCGAGGATCTGCGCGCCCTCGATGGTGCGACGCTGGCGGTCCTTGAACTCGTCGGTGGCGGCCATCTTGAACGCGACCGCCTTGGCGGCGATGACGTGCTCGAGCGGGCCGCCCTGCTGGCCGGGGAAGACCGCCGAGCGGATCTTCTTGGCGACGTCGTCGTCGTTGGTCATGATGACGCCGCCGCGGGGGCCGCCGAGGGTCTTGTGCGTGGTGCTGGTGACGACGTGCGCGTGGGGCAGCGGGGAGGGGTGCAGGCCCGCGGCGACGAGGCCGGCGAAGTGGGCCATGTCGACCATGAGCAGCGCGCCGACCTCGTCGGCGATCTCGCGGAACGCGGCGAAGTCGAGCTGGCGCGGGTAGGCCGACCAGCCGGCGATGATCAGCTGCGGCTTGTGCTCGCGGGCGAGGGAGCGGACCTCGTCCATGTCGAGCAGGTGGTCGTCGGCGCGCACGTGGTACGGCACGACGTTGTAGAGCCGGCCGGAGAAGTTGATCTTCATGCCGTGCGTGAGGTGCCCGCCGTTGGCGAGGTCGAGGCCCATGATCGTGTCGCCCGGGCGGATCAGCGCGTGCATGGCGGCGGCGTTGGCCGTCGCGCCGGAGTGCGGCTGGACGTTGGCGTAGGAGGCGCCGAACAGCGCCTTGAGCCGGTCGATCGCGAGCGTCTCGGTGACGTCGACGAACTCGCACCCGCCGTAGTACCGCTTGCCGGGGTAGCCCTCGGCGTACTTGTTCGTGAGCACGCTGCCCTGCGCCTCGAGCACCGCGGTGGGCGCGAAGTTCTCCGACGCGATCATCTCGAGCGTCGACTGCTGGCGGTTCAGCTCGGCGTCGATCGCGGCCGCGACCTCGGGGTCGAACGACGCGAGGGACTCGTGGTGGCTCATGCCCCCATCGTAACCGTCCCGGGTCTGGGCTCTCAGCCCTCGTCCCGCACGTCACACGTTTACCAGGGTCTCCTGGTAAACGTGCGCGAACCACGGCGGATCTGCCGTGGTTCGCGACTGTTTACCAGGAGAACCTGGTGAACGACGGCCCGCGTCAGGCGTCGTGCTCGGAGACCCAGCGGTCGAGGTGGGGGGACTCGTCGCCGATGGTGGTGGAGTCGCCGTGGCCGGTGCGGACGACGGTCTCGGGCGGGAGCGTCAGGAGGCGATCGCGGATCGACGCGATGATCGTGTCGAAGTCCGAGTACGACCGGCCCGTGGCGCCAGGGCCGCCGTTGAACAGCGTGTCGCCGGAGAACACCGTGCCGAGCGACGGCGCGTGCAGGCAGACCGCGCCGGGGGAGTGGCCCGGGGTGTGCAGGACGGTCAGCGTCGCGTCGCCGACGGTGATCTCCTGCCCGTCGGACAGCTCGCCGGTGGGGCCGTGCTCGGGGTAGACCTCGTCCCACAGCATCCGGTCGTCCGGGTGCAGCAGCACGTGGACGCCGGGCTGCTGGCCGACCAGGTCGCCGGCCACGCCGATGTGGTCGTTGTGCCCGTGCGTGCAGACCACCGTCGTCAGCCGGCGTCCGGCGATCGCGTCGATGATCGGCGGCGCGTGGTGGGCCGGGTCGATGACGATGACGTCGTGGTCGTCGCCGATCAGCCAGACGTTGTTGTCGACGTCCCACGACCCGCCGTCCAGCTCGAACGTGCCGCTGGTGACGACGTGGTCGATGCGCACCTCGCCGCTCACAGCTCGACCACCGATCGCAGGACCTTGCCGCCGTGCATCTTGTCGAACGCGGCCTCGACGTCGTCCAGGCCGATGGTCTCGGTGACGAAGCGGTCGAGGTCGAGGCGACCCTGCTGGTACAGGTCGACCAGCATCGGGAAGTCGCGCTCGGGCAGGCAGTCGCCGTACCAGGACGACTTCAGCGAGCCGCCGCGCCCGAAGACGTCGATCAGCGGGATCTCGACGGTCATGTCGGGCGTCGGGACGCCCACCAGGACGACGGTGCCCGCGAGGTCGCGGGCGTAGAACGCCTGCTTCCAGGTCTCGGGCCGGCCGACGGCGTCGATGACGACGTCGGCGCCGAAGCCGCCGGTCAGTGCCTGGATGGCCTCGACGGGGTCGCCGTCCTTGGCGTTGACGGTGTGCGTGGCGCCGAAGTCCTTGGCCCACTCGAGCTTGGTGGGGTCGACGTCGACGGCGATGATCGTGGCCGCGCCGGCCAGGCGCGCGCCGGCGACGGCCGCGGACCCCACGCCGCCGCAGCCGATGACGGCGACGGAGTCGCCACGGGTGACGTGGCCGGTGTTGATGGCGGCGCCGAGGCCGGCCATCACGCCGCAGCCCAGCAGGCCGACGGCCGCGGGCGACGCGGACGGGTCGACCTTGGTGCACTGGCCGGCCGCGACGAGCGTCTTCTCGCAGAACGCGCCGATGCCCAGCGCGGGCGAGAGCGGCGTGCCGTCCTCGAGCGTCATGGGCTGGCTGGCGTTGTGGGTGTCGAAGCAGTACCAGGGCTCACCGCGCTTGCAGGCGCGACAGTTGCCGCACACCGCACGCCAGTTGAGCACGACGAAGTCGCCGGGCGCGACGTCGACGACGCCCTCGCCGACCGACTCCACGATCCCGGCGGCCTCGTGGCCGAGCAGGAACGGGAACTCGTCGTTGATGCCGCCCTCGCGGTAGTGCAGGTCGGTGTGGCAGACGCCGCAGGCCTGGATCTTCACGACGGCCTCACCCGGGCCGGGATCGGGCACGACGATGGTGGTGGTGGTCACCGGCTCGCCCTTGGCGAGCGCGACGACTCCGCGGACCTTCTGTGACATGGGGATGCTCCTCGTCGTCCGGGCGCGCCGGACTGCTCTGGTCGGTGAGGGGGCGGCGTGCTCAAACCTAGGGCATCGACGGGGGTGGACGCCCGTCGCGGGACGCTCGTCCTTCAGGCGGTCTTCAGCCGTGACCGGGACACTGTCGGACGTGCCGCACCTGCTCCGACGACGCCGACCGTCCGCCGACCCCGACCTCCCGCAGGAGGGACTGCGGACGGCGTCCCTGCGACGCCGCACGTTCGTCGCGGTGCTCGGGACGCTCGCCGTCGTGCTGCTGGTGCTCGCGGTGACCGTCGACCTGGTGCTGGGCGCGCGGCTGCGTGGTGACCTCGAGCAGCGCCTCACCGACCGCGTCGACACCGCCGAGGCCCTCGTGGGCGAGGTGAGCACCCAGCAGCTCGTCGACCGGCTCGCGGGCCAGGGCGTGTCGGTGCGGCTGACGACGTCCGACGGCGAGGTCGTCTCCGCCGGCCCCACCCCCGAGCAGATCGAGCAGACCCCGAGCACCGAGTCCCCCAGCCGTCCCGGCCGGGACGGTCCCCGTGGCGCCCCGAGCCCGCCCACGCCGCCGGACCAGGCGGCGGAGGTCACCCAGATCGGCAGCGTCCTCACCACCGCCACCCGGCTCGACGACGGGTCGACGCTGCAGCTGGCCGCCGACGCGAGCGACGTCGACAGGACGCTCACCCAGCTGCGCGTCGTGCTGCTCGTCGCGTCGATCGCGGCGCTCCTCGTCAGCGCCGCGCTGCTGGGGTGGGTGGTGGCGCGTTCGCTGCGGCCCCTCGACGAGATGACGGCCGTCGCGCGCTCGATCACGTCCGGCGACCGCGGACGACGTCTGCGTCCGGACCGCCCGCGCACCGAGCTGGGCCGCACGGCCGAGGCGTTCGACGAGGCGCTCGACGCCGTCGAGGGCGCCGAGGGACGGGCCCGCGACGCCGAGCACCGGATGCGCGGCTTCCTGTCCGACGCCGCGCACGAGCTGCGCACCCCGCTCGCCGGCATGAGCGCCGCCGCCGAGACGCTGCTGCGCTCGGACCCCGACCGCGAGGGACGCGAGGAGCTCGCCGTCGCCCTCGTCCGCGAGGCCCGGCGCGCCGGCCGCCTCGTTGACGACGTGCTGCTGCTGGCCCGCGTCGACGAGGGGCTGACGCTGCAGCAGGAGGTCGTCGACGTCTCGCGCGCGGCCGCCGAGGCAGCGCACGCCGCGCAGACCCGCCATCCCGCGCTCGGGGTGTCGTCGGAGACCACCACCGACGCCACCGCGTGGGCCGACCCCGACCGCCTCGCGCAGGTGCTCGGCAACGTCCTCGAGAACGCCGCCCGCGCCGCCGGCCCCGACGGGCACGTGCGCGTCCGCTCGTCGTCGTCCGACGGCGTCGTCTCGGTGGAGGTGACGGACTCCGGCCCCGGCGTCCCGGTCGGTGAGGAGGAGCGGATCTTCCAGCGCCTGGTGCGCCTCGACGCCGGCCGCGACCGCGCCCGCGGCGGCGCCGGCCTGGGCCTCTCGATCGCCCGCGGCCTGGCCCGCGCCCACGGCGGCGACCTCGTCGTCGTCCCCGGTGGCCCCGGCGCGACGTTCCGGCTCACCCTGCCGGTGCGCTGAGGAGTGGGAAGTTTCCCAGGTATACCTGGGAAACTTCGCTGAGCACGGAGAATTTCCCGGGTGCAGGGACAGAACCCCAGGTATACCTGGGAATCCGCGGGCGATAGCGGTGGAGTGTGGTGGAGCCTAGGGGACTCGAACCCCTAACCCCCTGCTTGCAAAGCAGGTGCGCTACCAATTGCGCCAAGGCCCCGTGCTCGTCAGAGCGGGTGGTGGTGCGGGTGCTTCAGACCGTGTCGGTGGCCTCGGCCCAGAGATCCTTCTCGGCCTGGCTCTTGCGGGAGCGTGACGTCGCCCAGAGGGCTGCGCCGGCTGCCAGGGCGAGTGCGAGGAGCTTCTTCATCGCCGGGCCTCCATCACGGTCGGTGCCCCGGCGGACCGGGGTGGTGCGGTGGGCGTACCAGGACTTGAACCTGGGACCTCTTCCTTATCAGGGAAGCGCTCTAACCAAGCTGAGCTATACGCCCGTGAGGTGGACCGAGAGAACACTAGCCCACGCCCTCGGTGCCCTCCAAAACGGGCCCGAGGGTTCACGTGGAACCGTCAGTTGTCCTCCGCCAGGGTGACCTCGAGGCCGCCCATCAGGCTGGCCGAGAGGTTGTAGAGGAAGGCGCCGACGGTGGCCAGGGCCGTGAGCAGCAGGGTGTTGACCGCGGCGATGAGCAGGGTGAAGCCGATGATCCGGCCGAAGCCGACGTAGTCGGTGACGTCGAACGCGTCAGCGTTGTCGGACAGGATCGTGGCGACGCTGGAGTTGATCGCGTCCCAGACGCCGGCGAGGTCGAGCACGGCCCAGACGATGGTCACGGCCACGACGGTGACGATGGCCAGCGACACCGACAGCGCGAAGGCGGTCTTCATGACCGACCACGGGTCGAGGCGGGTGAGGCGCAGGCGGGCCTTGCGGGTGCTGACCGGCTCGGGCTCGGGCTTGGGCTCCTTGGCGGCCTTGTCCTTGCGTCCGCGCTTGGTCTTGCCCGGTGCGGCGTCGGTCGCGTCGTCGTCGGTCGCCGGGAGCGGGGAGGCTGCGTCGGTCTTGGCCTCGGGCTCGGGCGACTTCTCGCGCAGCGGCTCGCGGACGACAGGGATCGCCTGCGTGCGGTCGATCGGCTCGGACGCGGCGATGGAGCCCGCCGTGGCGACCTTGGACGACGCCGGCGACTGCTTCCTGGGCTGGGCGGCCGGCTGCTTCTCGGCCTGGGCCAGCCGGGTGCCCGGCTGCTGCGTGGCCTCGGAGGGCTTGGCGGCGGGTGCCTTCGAGGGCGCCGACTCGTCGCGCACCGCAGGGATCTGCTCGGTCGGCGGCTCCTCGACGCGCGGGCGCTGCGCCTGCGGTCGGGCGGTGCCGTTGGAGGCGCCTCCCGCCGGACCCCCGGCTGCCGCGCCACGCCCCTGGGCGGCACCGTTGGCGCCGTTCACGCCGTTGGTGCCGCGCTGCTGGGGTCGCTGCGGCTGCTGGGGTGCCGTGGGCGCGCTGGCCTGCGGCTTGCGGTCCGTCATGGCGCCTCCGAAGCGCTAGTCCTCGTCGGTCGGGGACGTCTCGTCCTCGACCACGTCCGTGGACTCGCCGGTGTCGGGCTCGCCCTCGGTGCTTGCTCCGGGCCCGGACCCCTCGACGTCGTCGTCGGGGAGGTCGTCGAGCTCGGCCTTCTCCTCGTTCCGGGCAATCGTAACGACCAGGTCGTCACCCTTCACACCCACGAACTTCACGCCCATGGTGTCACGACCCTTGTGCGGGACGTCCGAGGCAGGGCTGCGGGTGACCTGACCGCTCGCGCGGATGGCCAGCACCTCGTCGGAGTCCGACACCACGACCGCGCCCACCAGCACCCCGCGGTCGTCGGCCAGCTTCATCGCCTTGATGCCCAGGCCGCCGCGTCCCTGGCGGCGGTACTCGGCCACCAGCGACTTCTTGGCGTAGCCCGAGGCGGTCGCGGTGAAGACGTACTGCGCAGGCGGCTCCTCGCCGGACGCGTCGGCGGCGTCCTCGGCCGCGACCTGCTCGGCGCGGATGACGGCCATGCTCAGCAGCTCGTCGCCGTCGCGGAACTTCATGCCCGTGACGCCGGACGTCGCGCGTCCCATCGGGCGCAGCTGCTCGTCGTCGGCGCGGAACCGGATGGCCTGCGCCTTGCGGGAGAACAGGATCAGGTCGTCCTCGGACGAGACGATCTCGGCGCCGATCAGCTCGTCGTCGTCCTCGCGGAAGTTGATCGCGATGACGCCGGCCTGGCGGGGGGAGTTGTAGTCCGACAGGCGCGTCTTCTTGATCAGGCCGCGACGGGTGGCGAGCACCAGGTACGGCGCCTGCTCGTAGTCGCGGACGGCCAGGACCTGCGCGATCTCCTCGTCGGGCTGGAACGACAGCAGGCCGGCGACGTGGCCGCCCTTGGCGTCGCGGTTGGCCTCGGGCAGGTGGTAGGCCTTGCTGCGGTACACGCGCCCGGCCGTGGTGAAGAACAGGATCCAGTGGTGCGTCGTGGTGGGGAACATGTGGTCCACCACGTCGTCGCCGCGCAGGGACGCCCCGCGGACGCCGCTGCCGCCGCGCCGCTGCACGCGGTACAGGTCGGTGCGGGTGCGCTTGACGTAGCCGCCGCGGGTGATCGTCACCACGACGTCCTCGTCGGGGATCAGGTCCTCCATCGACAGGTCGCCGTCGGCGGGGATGATCCGGGTGCGGCGGTCGTCGCCGTACTTCTCCGAGATCGCGCCGAGCTCGTCGGCGACGATCTGACGCTGGCGCGAGACGTTGGCCAGGATGTCCTTGTAGTCGGCGATCTCGACCTCGAGCACCGCGAGGTCGTCGATCGTCTTCTGACGCTCCAGCGCGGCCAGGCGGCGCAGCTGCATCTCCAGGATCGCGCGCGCCTGGATGTCGTCGATGTCGAGCAGCTCGATCAAGCCGTCGCGGGCGTCGTCGGCCGACGGGCTGCGACGGATCAGGGCGATGACGTCGTCGAGCGCGTCGAGCGCCTTGACCAGTCCGCGCAGGATGTGGGCGCGACGCTCGGCGTCGTCGAGCAGCCACTGGGTGCGGCGCCTGATGACCTCGACCTGGTGGTCGATCCAGGTGGCGATGAACGAGTCGAGCGACAGGGTGCGGGGCACGTCGTCGACGAGCGCCAGCATGTTGGCGCTGAAGTTCGACTGCAGCTCGGTGTGCTTATAGAGGTTGTTGAGCACCACGCGGGCGATCGCGTCGCGGCGCAGCTTGATCACCAGGCGACGGCCGGCGCGCGACGACGACTCGTCGTTGACCTCGGCGATGCCCTGGACCCGGCCGGTGGTGGCGAGGTCGGCGATCTTCTGCGCGAGGTTGTCGGGATTGACCTGGTAGGGCAGCTCGGTGACGACGAGCGTGATGGCGCCCGAGCGGTCCTCCTCGGTCTCGACGACCGCACGCATCGTCACCGAGCCGCGACCGGTGCGGTACATCTCCTCGATGCCCTTGGTGCCGACGATCAGGCCGTGGGTGGGGAAGTCGGGGCCCTTGATGCGCGCCATCAGCGCCTCGAGCAGCTCCTCCTTGGACGCGTCGGGGTGCTCGAGCGCCCACAGCGCGCCCTCGGCCACCTCGCGCAGGTTGTGCGGCGGGATGTTGGTGGCCATGCCGACCGCGATGCCCGCCGAGCCGTTGACGAGCAGGTTGGGGATGCGCGCCGGCAGCACCGACGGCTCCTGGCTGCGACCGTCGTAGTTCGGCACGAAGTCGACGGTGTTCTTCTCGATGTCGCGCACCATCTCCATGGCGATGGGCGCGAGCCGGCACTCGGTGTACCGCATGGCGGCGGCGGGGTCGTTGCCCGGCGAGCCGAAGTTCCCCTGGCCGTTGACCATCGGGTACCGCATCACCCACGGCTGCGCGAGGCGCACCAGGGTGTCGTAGATCGAGGTGTCGCCGTGCGGGTGGTACTGACCCATGACATCACCGACGA
>NZ_JBMGQR010000104.1:0-11418 GCF_049059935.1 Solicola agrisoli
CGAGGACCTCCACCTCGCCCACGCGTCCGGTGCCGGCAACCAAGTCGTCCTCTACGGCGCGCGCACCGGCGGCGACGGCATCGGCGGCGTCTCGGTGCTCGCGTCCGAGACCTTCAGCGAGGACGGTCCGGCCAAGCGTCCGAGCGTCCAGGTCGGCGACCCGTTCATGGAGAAGCTGCTCATCGAGTGCACGCTCGAGCTGTTCGCGGCGGGCGTCGTCGCGGGCATCCAGGACCTCGGCGGCGCGGGCCTGTCGTGCGCGACCTCCGAGCTGGCCAGCGCCGGCGACGGCGGCATGCACGTCGAGCTGTCCACGGTGCCGCTGCGAGACTCGAGCCTGTCGCCCGAGGAGATCCTCATGAGCGAGAGCCAGGAGCGCATGATGGCCGTCGTCGAGCCCGACAGGCTCGAGGCGTTCATGGCCGTGTGCGAGAAGTGGGACGTCGAGGCCGTCGTGGTCGGCGAGGTCACCGACGGCGACCACCTCGTCATCGACTGGCACGGCGAGACCGTCGTCGACGTGCCGCCGCGCTCGGTGGCCCACGACGGCCCCACCTACGAGCGCCCCTACGCCCGCCCCGACTGGCAGGACGCGCTGCAGGCCGACACCACGGCGGCGCTCGCGCGTCCGTCCGGTGCCGACGACCTCCGCTCGGCGCTGCTCGACGTCGTCGGCTCGCCCAACCAGGCCGACAAGTCGTGGGTCACCGACCAGTACGACCGCTACGTCCGCGGCAACACCGTCCTCGCGCAGCCCGAGGGCGCCGGCGTGGTGCGCATCGACGAGGAGACCCACCTCGGCGTCTCGGTGGCCACCGACTGCAACGGTCGCTTCGCCAAGCTCGACCCCTACAACGGCGCCCTGCTCGCGCTCGTGGAGTCGTACCGCAACGTCGCCGCGTCCGGCGCGCTGCCGCTGGCCGTCACCGACTGCCTGAACTTCGGCTCGCCCGAGGACCCCGCCGTCATGTGGCAGTTCGAGCAGGCCACCCAGGGCCTGTTCGACGGCTGCCGCGCGCTGGGCATCCCCGTCACCGGCGGCAACGTGTCGCTGTACAACCAGACCGGCGACACCGCGATCCTGCCCACCCCGGTGGTGGGCGTGCTCGGCGTGATCGACGACGTCCGCACCCGTCTGCGCGGCGGCTTCGCGGCCGAGGGGCGCACCGTCCTGCTGCTCGGCGACACCCGCGACGAGCTCGACGGATCGGCCTGGTCCGAGGTCGTCCACGGCCACCTCGGCGGCACGCCGCCCGTCGTCGACCTCGACGCCGAGCAGGCGCTCGCCCGGCTGCTGGTGCGCTCGGCGCGCGAGGCGCTCGTCGAGTCCGCCCAGGACCTCTCCGACGGCGGCCTCGCGGTCGCGCTCGCCGAGGCCGTGATCAAGGACGGCGTGGGCGTCACCGTGTCGCTCGACGACGTCGCGTCCGACCCGTTCGTCGCGCTGTTCAGCGAGTCGACGGCCCGCGCGGTCGTCACGGTCACCGCCGAGCAGGCGCCGGCGTTCCGCGCGGCGGCCGAGGCCGAGGGCGTCCCCGTCCGCGAGCTCGGCACCACCGGCGGCGACGTCCTCGACACCGGGGCGTTCACCGTCGGCGCCGACGAGCTGCGCACCCGCTGGGCCGCGACCCTGCCCGCGGTGCTCGACGCCTGACGGCCGTGGACGCGCCCGCCTCGCTGCGCACGGAGCGGCTGCTCCTGCGGCGGTGGCGCCCGTCCGACCGTGAGCCGTTCGCCGCGTTGAACGCCGACCCGGTGGTGATGGAGCACTTCCCGTCGGTCCGCACCCGTGCCGAGAGCGACGACCTCGTCGACCGGGTGGAGGCCCGCTTCGACGAGCTGGGCTGGGGGCTCTGGGCGCTCGAGCGACTGGCCGACGGGGCGTTCCTCGGCTTCACCGGGCTCAACCCGATGCCCGCCGGCACTCCTGACCCGGACGGCACCGAGGTCGGCTGGCGCCTGGCCCGCCACGCGTGGGGCCACGGCTACGCCTCCGAGGCCGCACAGGCCGCGATCGCGCACGGCTTCGACGTCGTCGGCCTCGACCACCTCGACTCGATCACCGCCGTCACCAACGTCCGGTCGCAGGCGGTGATGCAGCGCGTCGGCATGCGCCTGGCCGCCCACTTCGACCACCCCGCGCTCGACGCGTCCTCGCCCCTGCGTCCCCACGTGATGTACCGCCTCGACCGACCGGCCTGAAGGAGCCCACGGCGAACCTCTCGCGGCGGGGGTGCGGCGGGCGCGGCAGGATGGGCCCATGACCCCATCGGACGCCGGACGGACCGCACTCGTGCTCGGTGGGGGAGGGATCACCGGCATCGCCTGGGAGACCGGCCTCATCGTCGGCCTGGCCGACGCGGGCGTCGACCTCACCACCGCCGACCTCGTCGTCGGCACCTCGGCGGGCTCGGTCGTGGGCGCGCAGGTGACGAGCGGCGTGCCGCTGGCCGAGCTGTGGGAGCGTCAGCTGGCTCCTGTCGAGGACGGGCCCGTCGCGTCAGTCGGGGCCGGGCAGATCGCGGCGTTCGGCGTCGCGCTGCTGCGCGCCCGCGGCGACCTGACGACGTTCGGCGCGCGCGTCGGCGGGTACGCGCTCGGCAAGTCCGACCACGGCGGCACCCCGGACCAGCAGCAGCGGCTCGACGCGATCGCCGAGCGGCTGCCCGTCCACGAGTGGCCCGAATGCGACCTGCGCGTCTGCGTGGTCGACGCCGTGCTCGGCGAGCGCCACGTGCTGGACGGCGACAGCGGGTTCCCGTTCGTCGACTCGGTCGCCGCGAGCTGCGCCGTGCCCGGCGTCTACCCGCCGGTCGACCTCGGCGGCCACCCGTACATCGACGGCGGCATGCACTCGGCGGCCAACGTCGACGTCGCCTCGGGCTACGACCGCGTCGTCGTCATCGCGCCGCTCGCCGCGGGCATCGGGCCGATGCGCAGCGCGCGCGACCAGCTCGACGACCTCCGCGCGCCCCACGCGATCCTGGTGACGCCCGACGAGGGCGCGAAGCAGGCGATCGGGCGCAACGTCCTCGACCCCGCCGCGCGTCCGCCGTCGGCCCGCGCCGGACGCGCGCAGGCCGCGACGATCGCCGACCAGGTGCGCGCGGTCTGGCACGGCTGACGATGGCTCCCCGTCTCCGGCCACTCCCGGCGGACGAGTTCGCGGCCGTCGCCGCCCGTCTGGACGCCGGCGACCCCGACCGCGCCGATCTCCGCGCGGCCACCAAGCACCTGCTCGCGCTGCTCGTCGAGCGCGCTCCGGGCAACGCGGTCGAGGTGCGCGTGCCGCCCTACAGCGCCGTCCAGGCGGTGGCCGGCACCCGGCACACCCGTGGCACGCCGCCGGCCGTCGTCGAGATGGACGCCCCCACCTGGATCGCCCTGGCCCGCGGCCGGCTCACCTGGGCCGACGCCCGCGCCGCCGGACGCGTCCGCGCCAGCGGCGAGCGCTCCGACCTCAGTCCGCACCTCCCCCTCGCCTGACCCCACGATTCGACGACTTGCGGCCCGTCCAGGCGTCGGGAACGGGCCGGAAGTCGCCACATCGTGGGGAGGGGGGACGGTCAGCGGCGGCCGCGCTGGAGCTTGGCCCAGACCTGGGGCTCGGCGGTGGGCCACTGGGGGAGGTCGACGGACTTGCGGTACGCCTTCATCGCCCTGGTGGTGGCGGCGTCCCAGATGCCGGACGCGGGGGCGCCGTAGCCGGCGGCGCGCAGGGCGGTCTGCACGCGGTGCACGCTCTTGCCGGTGTGGCCGTGCTTGAGCACCGGGGTGGTGCCGCGGGCGACGAGGGCCGTCCACGTGCCGCGCGTGATCTTCCCGGTCTGCTTGAGGCCGCGGGCGCGCTGCAGCCGGATGACGGCGTTGCGGGTCTTGGCGGTGAACCTCTCGTTCACGACGCCGGGACCGAAGCCCTGCTTCTTCAGCAGGCACTTGGCGACCTTGACCTTGAAGTTCGAGCGGCCCTTCTTCTGCGCCGTGAACGTCGAGATCTTCTGGGCGTTGCACAGGCCCTTGGCCTTGGTGGCCCGTGAGCCCTTGCCGACGTCCATGAAGTTGTAGTCGATGTGGATCTTGGTCTTGTTGTACGTCGTGGTGCGGTCGAGGACGTACTGGTGGATCCGCTGGTGGTTCGACCAGCCGTCGTCGCGCAGGTACTGCCCGCCGTCGGTGTCGGCCCTGCCGTTGGACCACGCCAGCCACAGGTGGCCGGGCAGGTTGTACGAGCTGCGCGAGGGATCGGTGCGCACGACGTCGAGCGCACGGATCGCGGCCGACGCGCTGGAGTAGACGCCCGAGCCGTAGCCGCGGGCCTCGATCCGGTCGGTCCAGCCCTCCATGAACGACAGGACCGCCTCGTTGCACGTGGTGTTCGCGATCGGGTACTGCTCGATGTCGAGGTACAGGTAGCTGTTGCGGGCGATGCCGAGGGCGCCGGACGCCTTGACCGCCTCGTTGGCCTCCGCGATGCCCTGCGAGCGAGCGGTGGCGACGTCGCTCGACATCTTGCCCTTGGAGTTGCTGCCGCGGCAGGGCGCCTGCAGCCCGACGTGGATGGGGATGAAGCGCCACCCGCGCGCGGCCTGCGTCTGCACCCACTGACGGGTCAGGTTGGGCTGCGCCTCGCACGCGCGCTCGCTGCCCGAGACGTAGATGCCCACCGCACGGAACGGCGACGCGACGCGCCACGCGTCCATCGCCTTCTGGGTCGGGGCGTTGCAGGTGTCGAAGCCGTAGCCGGTGAACGAGCCGGGCGTCACGGTCTCCGCGTCGGACGAGCCGGCGGAGACGACCACCACGCCGCCGGCGGCGACCGCGCCGATGACGAGGGCCGAGAGAAGTCTGCGCATGGTCGGACATTCTGCCCCACACGTCACACGATGTCGTCCATTCTGACGAATCGCCGGACCTCCCGCAGACTGCCCCGACGTGAGACGGTGCCCCCGTCCCACCCGACCAGCCCGGAGGCCGACGTTGTCCACCGACACCCCCGGCGTGCTCGTCGTCGGCAGCATCACCGTCGACGTCACCGCCTTCGCCCGACGCCTGCCCGCACCGGGCGAGACCGTGCTCGGGGACGACCTCAGCCTGGTGCTCGGCGGCAAGGGCGCCAACCAGGCCGTCGCCGCGGCGCTCGCCGGCGCCGACACCATGATGGCCGGCGCCGTGGGCGACGACCCGTTCGCCGACGTCGCGCTCGACGCACTGCGCGGTCACGGGGTGGACGTCTCCGCGGTCCGCCGCGTCGCCGGGCCCACCGGCGTCGCCCACATCCGCGTCGACGCCGCCGGCGAGAACGACATCGTGATGGTGCCGCTGGCCAACGCGACGGTCGGTGCGTCCGACGTGGACGCCGCCGTCCGCGCCGCCGCGGGACGGGCGCGCGTCCTGCTGCTCCAGCTCGAGACCCCGGTCGAGGTGGCCCGGCACGCCGCCCGCGTCGGGCGCGAGGCGGGCCTGCTCGTCGTCCTCGACCCGGCACCGGCGGTCCCCGACCTCGATCCCGCGCTCTGGGCCGACGTCGACGTGGTGACGCCCAACGAGACCGAGGCGCGGATCCTCACCGGCCTGCCCGTCGACAGCCTGGACGACGCCCGCGCCGCCGGCCGCTGGTTCGTCGAGCGCGGCGCCGGCTGCGCCGTGGTCACGCTCGGCGGCCGCGGCGTCGTCGTGGTCACCGCCGACGACTCGCTGCACGTCCCCGCGCGGCCCGTCGACGTCGTCGACAGCACCGCCGCCGGCGACGCGTTCGCCGGCTACCTCGGTGCCGGCCTGGCCAGCGGGCAGGACGTGCCGGCAGCGCTGCCCCGCGCCGCCGCGGCCGGGACGCTGACGGTCACCCGCCGCGGCGCGTCCGCCAGCCTGCCCGCGGGCGTCGACGTCGACCGGCTCGCGCGGTCCTGACCGACGCGGTCAGAAGCGGCGCGAGCCCGGGACGCGGAGGTCGGCGACGCGCCAGCGGGCCTCGTCGTCGCGGACGAGCCGCAGGACGGCGGGGGTGGTGCGCCCCGAGAGCTCGATGTCGAGGTCGACGTCGGCGTCGCGGGGGCGCTCGTCGACGCCGGTGACGTCGAACCGCGACTCGCGGATCTGCCGGGCGACGTCGAACTGGCCGTCGCGGTAGATGGTGCGCCGGCTCAGCACGCGGCACTCGACACGGGCCGCCTCGGCGTTGGCCGAGACGTCGGCGACGGCGTCGCAGTCGAGCCGCTGGAGCGCGGTGACGTAGTCCTCGGCCACGTCGCGGGGGGACGGCCCGTCGGAGGGGGCGACCAGCATGCTGCCGACGGCGGCCACGGCGAAGACGCCGCCGACGGTGCCCAGCACGACCGCCAGGCCCTTGCGGTCGCGGCGCGGCGGCGGCCCGGGCGACCGGCCGTCGTCCTGACCGACCGTGCCCCAGTACACCAGGGTCGGCTCGGGCGGCGACGTCGTCACCTCGCCAGAATACGGGCGCGGACCAGGCCCCGCCCACGTCGTATCGTGCCCGCATGACCGACCCCCTCGCCGACGCCGTCGAGCGCGTCCTGCCCTCCGTCCTGAGCGACCTCGTCGACCTCGTGCGCATCGAGTCGGTGTGGGCCGACCCGTCCCGGCACGACGAGGTGCACCGCAGCGCCGACGCGGTCGCGACGCTGCTGCGCGACGCCGGGTTCCCCGAGGTCGACGTCGTCGACGAGGGCGGCGGCCCGGCCGTGATCGCCCGGCACCCCGCACCCGAGGGTGCGCCGACCGTCCTGCTCTACGCCCACCACGACGTGCAGCCCGAGGGCGACCACGCGCGCTGGACGTCGCCACCGTTCGAGGCCACCGAGCGCGGTGACCGGCTCTTCGGACGCGGGGCCGCCGACGACAAGGCCGGCATCGCCGCGCACCTGGCCGCGTACCGCGCCTTCGACGGGCAGCCCCCGGTCGGCGTCACGGTGTTCGTCGAGGGCGAGGAGGAGTCGGGGTCGCCGACGATCGTGCCGCTGCTCGAGCGCCACCGCGACCGCCTCGCCGCCGACGTCATCGTCATCGCCGACTCGGCCAACTGGGACGTCGGCGTCCCCTCGCTCACCACCACGCTGCGCGGCCTGGTCGACTGCGAGGTCGAGGTCAGCACGCTGTCGCACGCGGTGCACTCGGGCATGTGGGGCGGCGCCGTCCCCGACGCGCTGACGGCGCTGTGCCGCCTGCTCGCCACGCTGCACGACGACGCCGGCGACGTCGCGATCGCGGGGCTGACGAGCTCGACCGCCGCCGACCTGGAGTACCCCGAGGACCGCCTGCGCGCCGAGTCCGGGCTGCTCGACGGCGTGCGGCAGATCGGCACCGGCTCGGTCGTCGAGCGGCTGTGGGCCAAGCCCGCCGTCGCCGTCATCGGTCTCGACGCGACGCCCACCGCGTCGGCGTCCAACACGCTGACGCCGTCGGCGCGCGCCACCGTCAGCGTCCGGATCGCCCCCGGCTCGGACCCGCAGGCCGGCATGGACGCCCTCGTGGCGCACCTGGAGTCGCACGCGCCGTGGGGCGCGAAGGTCGTCGTCACCCGCGGCGAGACCGGTGCGCCGTTCGCCGTCGACGCCGACGGCCCCGCCTACGACGCCGCGCGCGACGCGTTCCGCGAGGCGTGGGACGGCACCGCGCCCGTCGACGTCGGCATCGGCGGCTCGATCCCGTTCATCGGCGAGTTCGCGGCGATCTTCCCCGACGCCAAGATCCTGGTGACCGGCGTCGAGGACCCCGACACCCGCGCCCACGGCATCGACGAGGGCCTGCACCTCGCGGAGTTCCGCCGCGTCTGCCTCGCCGAGGCCCTGCTCCTGCGCAACCTCGCCGAGGCCCTCTGAGACCGGTCAGACGACGCTGCGGTCGCGGTCGGCCCAGTAGGGCTTGCGGAGGTCGCGCTTCATGATCTTGCCCGTGGGGTTGCGGGGAAGGGCCTCGACGACGTCGACCGACGACGGGCACTTGTAGCGGGCGAGGCGCTCGCGGGCGAACGCGATCAGCTCCTCGGACGTCGCGCTCGTCCCGGGCTTGAGGGCGACGACGGCCTTGACCGTCTCGCCCCAGCGGTCGTCGGGCACGCCGATCACGGCGAGCTCGGCGACGGCGGGGTGCTCGGCGAGGACGCGCTCGACCTCGGGGGAGTACACGTTCTCGCCGCCCGTGACGATCATGTCCTTGAGCCGGTCCTCGACGTAGACGAAGCCGTCCACGACGCGTCCGATGTCGCCGGTGCGGAACCAGCCGTCGTCGGTGAGCACCTCGCGGGTCTCGTCCGGACGCCCGAGGAAGCCGGCCATCACCTGCTCGGAGCGGAACCACAGCTCGCCGCTCTCCTCGGGGGCGGCGTCCTCGAGCGTCACGGGGTCGACGACGCGCACCTCCGCGCCGGGCAGCGGCGTGCCGGCGGAGACGAGCCGCTCGGGGTGGTCGGCGTCGAGGTGCGCCTCGGGCAGCAGGTGGGTGATGACGCCGCACACCTCGGTGAGGCCGTAGACCTGAACGAACCGGGTGTCGGGCCAGGCCGCGAGCGCCGCCCGCAGCAGCGGAAGGGGCATCGGTGCGGCGCCGTAGCAGAAGTACTTGAGCCTCCCGAAGAGCGCGGTGGCCTCGGGACCGGCCGCGAGGATGCCCGCCGCGACCGCCGGCACCAGGAACGCGTGCGTGGCGCCCGCCATGATCGCGCCGGCCAGCGACTGCGGGTCGGGGTCGCGGGTCATGATCGTCGACTGCCCGAAGTGGATGCCGAACAGCGAGTACGACGTGCCGCCCACGTGGAACTGTGGCATCGCCACCAGGCTGACGTCGCCGGGGTCGACGTCCCAGCCCTCGATGGCGTTGAGCGTGTGCGCCACCATGTTGCGCTGCGTGAGCATCACGCCCTTGGGGCGACCGGTGGTGCCCGAGCTGTACATCACCAGGCAGACGTCGTCGGGCGTCACGTCGTCCGCGCGGCCGGTCGGCGTCGACGCGGCCAGCCACTCCTCGTAGGCGTCGCCGGGCGTGCCCTCGGGCGTCACCTCGACGACGCGCTCGACGTGCTCGAGGCGGTCGCGGATGGTCTCGATCGCCGGCAGCAGGTCGGTGCCGACGAACAGGATGCGCGCACCGGAGTCGTTGATCGAGTAGTCCAGCTCGTCGCCCGCGAGGCGCCAGTTGATGATCGCGGTGGCGGCGCCGACGGCCGCCGCGCCGAGCGTGACCTCGGTGCAGGCGGGGTGGTTCTTGTCCAGGAACGCGACGCGGTCGCCACGACCGATCCCCGCCGCGAGCAGGCCGCCGCTGACCCTCCGCACGCGCTCGTCGGTCTGCGCCCACGTCCAGGACCGGGAGAGGTAGGTGAAGGCGGGTGCGTCGGGCGTGGTGACGGCCCAGTGCCGCAGGCGGTCGTCGGTGAAGCGGGGGGCGGGGGCGTCGGTCATGGCGTCTCCTGGCGGGCGCGCGCCGGCGGTCGGCGTCTGCGGGTGGGCAGACTGTGGCACGCGTCACGTGGCCCGGACAAGGCCGGAAGGCGGGATGGGCCCGTTTGCGTAAGGTTGGCCACCATGACCTCCACACCCCCGTCGTCCCCGCCGTCGCGCGAGGGCCAGGTGCTCGCCGGCCGCTACCGGCTCGGAGCCCTGATCGGGCGAGGCGGCATGGCCGAGGTGTACCGCGCCCTCGACGAGTCGCTCGGCCGCCCGGTCGCGGTCAAGATCCTCACCAACGCCGCCAACGCCGAGTCCGTCGAGCGCCACTCCGCCGAGGCGCAGATCGGCGCCCGGCTGAACCACTCCGGTCTGGTCGCCGTGTACGACGTCAGCACCGACCACGACCCGCCGTTCCTGGTGATGGAGCTGGTCGAGGGCATCACGCTCGCCGACGCCCTCGAGCGCGGCCCGCTCGCCTCGATCGCCGTGGCCGAGATCGGCGCGCAGCTGCTCGCCGCGATCGCCGTCGTGCACGCCGCCGACGTGCTGCACCGCGACATCAAGCCGTCCAACGTCATGGTCGCCGAGGGCGAGGAGCCGGTGGTCAAGCTCACCGACTTCGGCATCTCCCGGCTGATCGACTCCACGCGCCTGACGTCCACGGGTCTGCTCGTCGGCACCGCGCGCTACCTCAGCCCCGAGCAGGCGGCCGGCGAGCACGTCGACCGCCCCACCGACGTCTACGCGGCCGGGCTCGTGCTGCTCGAGTGCCTCACCGGTGTGCAGGCGTTCCCGGGCACGCAGGTCGAGACGCTGTCGGCCCGCCTGCACCGCCAGCCCGAGATCCCGGCCGAGCTCGGCCCGGGCTGGGCGACGGTTCTCGGCGCGATGACCCAGCGCGACCCCGCCCTGCGTCCGGACGCCCGCGAGTCCGCCGCCGCGCTGCGGACCGTGGCCGACGGCGGCGTCCCCGTGCTCACCGACCGCACGTCGCAGGGCACCCGGGCGATGGGAGCCGCCGCCGCGGGAGCCGCGGCGGGCATGGCGGCGGCCGGCGCGCCCACCCAGGCGATGGGCGCGGTGCCGCACGACCCGTCCGCGACGCAGGTCGCCCCCGCCCCCACCGGCACCTACCCGCCCGCGGGCGCGACTCCCGTGCGCGGCGACGACGATGACTCCAAGGGCAGCAAGCGGTGGCCGCTGGTCGTGGCGCTGCTGGTGATCGCGCTGCTGGTCGCGGGCCTGATCTACGCGGTCACCGCCGGCAGCGGCGACGGGGACCCCGTCGACACCCCGACGACGACCGCCCCCACCACCGAGGAGCCCTCGGACGAGCCGACGACCGAGGAGCCGACGCAGGAGCCGACCACCGAGGAGCCGACGCAGGAGCCGACCACCGAGGAGCCGACGGAGGAGCCGACCACCGAGGAGCCGACGCAGGAGCCGACCACCGAGGAGCCGACGGAGGAGCCGACCGACGAGGCCACGGAGCCGACCTCCGGAGCCGGCCCCGGGAACGGCAACGGCAACGGCAACGGGAACGGGAACGGAAATGCGGGCCCGGGCAACGGGAACGGACCCGCCAAGGGACCGGCGGCCCCGGCCGGGCCGAAGGACGACGCGCGCGACCTGGTGTCCCCCGGCCCCGACGCCGCGGAGTGATCAGGCCGGCGTCTCGCCCTGCGCCTTGAGCTGCTGCTCGATGCGCTCCAGCGTCGACTCCATGCTGGTGCGGGTCTTGGCCGGCATCCCGGTGCGCTTGAGCAGGAAGCCCTGCTTGTCCTGCGACAGGTCCCACGTCTCGCGGACGAGGGTGCCGCCGCCGTCGGTGGGCTCGAGCTCGTAGCGCCAGATGCGGCCGCCGACCACCTTGGCCAGGAACCCCGACCCGGTGGTCTGCCAGGCGATGCGACGGTCCTGCTCGAACTCGATCACGGTGTTCTGGGTGGAGTACGAGAACCCCTGGTTCATCGACATCCCGAACACCGACCCCTGGCGCAGCGGCTCCGACGGGCCC
>NZ_JBMGQR010000105.1:0-11195 GCF_049059935.1 Solicola agrisoli
GCCGAGCACGAACGTCACGTCGCCGCCGGACTCGACGGCCGTCGCGAGCACGGCGTAGAGCCCGCCGGGCGTGGTGGCGAGGTAGCCGTCGAGGCGGGATGCGCCCGTCGCCTCCGACAGCAGCAGCCCGAACCCGGCGCACGCCGCGATCACCGCGACGATCAGGGCCGTGGCGAGCGGCAGCATCCTCGCGATCGCCTGCAGGCTCTCGCGCGTGAACCGCAGCCCCACCTGTACGCCAATCAGCGCGTAGGCCACCTGCTGCAGCGCGACGGGCACCTCCGCCGCGCCGAGCACGCCGGTCACCGTCAACACCACCGACACCACGAGAGGGCCGAGCAGGGCACCCGCGGGCAGGTGGGTCAGGCGGGCGACGCCGAGCCCGACGACGACGGCGAGCACGCACAGCGTCAGGTCGGCGAGCAGCGACGCGGACGGACCGGACGTGTCCGCCGTCCCGCCGGTGGGCGGGGAGAAGACCACGGCGGTGACCACCGGCATCGCGAGCAGCACCACGAGCACCCGCAGGTACTGGATCACCGTGACGACGCGCTCGTCGGCGCCCAGCTCGCGGGCGACCGCGACGATGCCCGACGCGCCGCCGGCCACCAGCGCGAACGCGCCCGTCACCGCGTTGACGTCGCGGTGCAGGCGGAGGCCCTGACCGGCCACCATGCTGACGACGAGGGTCGCGAGCGTGACGAGCGCGATCTGCCACCAGTTGGCGGCGATGGTCTGCAGGGCCGAGACGCTCACCAGGCCGCCGATCGTGGCGCCCAGCAGGCCCTGCCCGACCTGGAAGGCCCGGGCCGGCACCTCGAGTCGGGTGCGGCTCGTGACCGCCTGCGCGATGCCGCCCGCCAGCGCGCCGAACAGCACCGGCGACGGCAGCCCGGCCAGGGCGAGCCCTCCGCTCACCAGCCCGCCGACGACGAGCACGACCGCCCAGGCGCGGACGACCGCCGCGAGCGGAGGTCGTCCGCCCGGCTGCTCGTCCACGGGCACGACACTAGGACCGCGGGGGCCTGCCCGCCCGTAGGGTGGGGCGGTGACCTCCCCCGCACCCCTGCTCACGCTCAACGACGGCCGCCAGATGCCCGCGCTCGGCTACGGCACCTACCCGATCACCGGCGACGAGGGCGTCGCCGCGTTCGGACGGGCCATCGACACCGGCTACCGGATGCTCGACAGCGCCGCGTCCTACGGCAACGAGACCGAGGTCGGCGCGGCCGTCCGCGAGTCGCCCGTGCCGCGCGGCGAGCTGTTCGTCACCACCAAGCTGCGCGGCGAGAGCCACGGGCGCGACGAGACGCTCAAGGCGTTCGAGGGCTCGCTCACGCGGCTCGGCCTGGACTACGTCGACCTCTACCTCATCCACTGGCCGCTCCCCCGCCTCGACAAGTACGTCGACACCTGGCGCGCGTTCGGCGAGCTGCAGGAGGAGGGACTCGTCCGCTCGGTGGGCGTCTCGAACTTCGTGCCCGCGCACATCGACCGCCTCGTGGACGAGACCGGCCTGGTGCCCGCGGTCAACCAGGTCGAGATGCACCCCTACTTCCCACAGCCCGACCAGCGCGCCTACGACGCGGGCCGCGACATCGTCACCCAGGCGTGGAGCCCGCTCGGCCGCAAGAGCGACCTGCTCGCGAACGAGACCCTCGAGGACGTCGCCTACGAGCTGGGCGTCACGTCCGGCCAGGCCGTCCTACGCTGGCACGTGCAGCGCGGCAGCGTCCCGCTGCCCAAGTCCGAGGACCCGACGCGCATGGCGCAGAACCTCGACGTGTTCTCGTTCTCGCTGAACGACGACCAGATGAAGCGCCTCGACGGCCTCGCCACCGGCGAGCGCGTGGGCGGCGACCCCCTGGAGCACGAGGAGTTCTAGAGAGGTGCGCTACACCTCGTCCGACGAGGACAGCGGACGCTGGGCGTCGTTCGGGTTCCGCGAGGGCGACGTCGTCGTCAGCACGCGGTCCAAGAGCGGGACGACGTGGGTGCAGCAGGTGGTCGCGATGCTCCTGCGCGGCTCGGCCGACCTGCCCGCACCGCTCGCGACGCTCTCGCCGTGGCTCGACCACCTCGTCGAGCCCCTCGACGAGGTGCTCGCGCGGCTCGAGGCGCAGCCGGGGCGGCGCGTCGTCAAGTCGCACACACCGCTGGACGGCCTGCCCCGCGACCCGCGCGCCACGTACGTCGTCGTCTGCCGGCACCCGCTCGACGCGGCCGTCTCGCTGTACCACCAGGGCGCCAACCTCGACCGGAACCGGATCCACGAGCTGACCGGCGCCGCCGTCCCGACGCGCCAGCGTCCCCCGCTCGAGCAGTGGCTGGACGCGTGGGTGGACGCCCGGCGCGACCCGGTCGAGTCGATGGACTCCCTCGACGGCTACTGGCACCACGCCCGCGGTGCGTGGGAGCGCCGCGACGACGCCGACACCGTGCTCGTGCACTACGCCGACCTCCTCACCGACCGGGAGGGCCAGATGCGCCGGCTCGCGAGCCGGCTCGGCGTCGAGGTGGACGAGGCCGTGTGGCCGACCCTGGTGCAGGCGGCGTCGTTCTCGTCGATGCGCGCCCGGGCGGGCGAGGCCGCCCCCGACCCGTCGGGCGTGCTGCTCGACCGGACGGCCTTCTTCCGCCGTGGCTCGTCGGGCGAGGGCGCCGAGGTGCTCCCCCCGGCCGGGCTCGTCCGCTACCGCGCCCGCGCCGCCGCGTCCCTGCCGGCCGACCTGGACGCCTGGCTGCACCGCTGACCCGGCAGCGCCGGCCGGCGGTGCGTACGGCCCCACGATCCGGCCGATCCTGGGGCCGTACCCACCGCCAGGTGTCCCACCCACGACCGGCGGTGGCCCACCCACCACGAACCCGTCGAACGTCGTGGGTACGGCACCGCCGCGGCCGTCGCGTCGTGGGTGGGGCACCGCCGGGCGGGGTGTCGCGCACCTCACGGCGCAACTGCATAACGTCGTGATATATCTAGTTGCGTGACCCAACCGGATACCGCGCAGGTGCTGGACGCGCTGCTGAGCGTCGGCCGTCGGATCGACATCGGTTCGACGCTGAGCCGCACGGCCGCGTACACGCTGGCAGCCCTCGACGTCCTCGGCCCGACGCGCATCACCGACCTCGCCGAGCGCGAGGCGGTCAGCCAGCCGGCCATGACGGGGCTCGTCAAGCGCCTCGAGGCCTCCGGCGTGGTGCGGCGCGACGCCGACCCGTCCGACGGGCGCAGCGTGCTCGTCGGGCTCACCGACGCCGGACGCGAGCTCGTCGAGACCAGGCGCCACGCCTACGCCGACGCCGTCGCGGCCCTGGTCGACCGGCTCGCCCCCGCCGAGCAGGAGGCGCTGCAGCAGGCCCTGCCCGCGATGCGCCGCCTCACCGAGCTCGCCTACGAGGTGCAGCCGATGGTCACGCCCACCCGAACCACCGTCCACCACAAGGAGTCCGCATGAAGGGCATTCTCGGTCAGCCCAAGGCCGTGTACGCCGTCGCGTTCGCGTGCGTCATCTCGTTCATGGGCATCGGTCTGGTCGACCCGATCCTGCCCGCGCTGTCGTCGGAGCTGGACGCCTCGCCCAGCCAGGTGACGCTGCTGTTCACCAGCTACCTGCTCGTCACCGCGGTCGCGATGCTCGGCACCAACTGGGTCTCGAGCCGCATCGGCGCCAAGCGGACCCTGATCACCGGCCTGGCGATCATCGTCGTGTTCTCGGCGCTCGCGGGCCTGTCGGGCTCGGTCGGCGAGATCGTCGGCTTCCGTGCGGGCTGGGGCCTGGGCAACGCGCTGTTCATCGCGACGTCGTTGGCGGTCATCGTCGCGTCCGCGACCGGCGGCTTCGCCGGGGCGATCGTGCTCTACGAGGCCGCGCTCGGCCTCGGCATCGCCGTCGGACCGCTGCTCGGCGGCACGCTCGGCAGCATCAGCTGGCGCGGGCCGTTCATCGGCGTCGCCGTGCTGATGGCCATCGCGCTCGTCGCGACCGTCCTGCTGCTCCCGGCCACCCCCAAGCCCGACCACCACACCCCGCTCAGCGCACCGCTCAAGGCGCTGCGCCACCGTGGGCTCGCGACGCTGAGCCTCACCGCCCTGCTCTACAACTGGGGCTTCTTCACGATGCTCGGCTACGCACCGTTCCCGATGGAGCTGTCGGCGATCCAGCTCGGCTTCGTGTTCTTCGGGTGGGGCCTGCTCGTCGCGATCTTCTCGGTCGCCGGCGCACCCTGGCTGCAGAGCCACCTCGGCACCGCCCGCGGCCTGTACCTCGCGCTGACGCTCTTCGCCGTCGACCTCGCCGTGATGGCCGTGTTCACCGACGTGCTGTGGGTGCTGATCACGACGGTCGTCGTCGCCGGCATCTTCATCGGCATCAACAACACGCTGACGACGCAGGCCGTCATGCTCGTCTCGCCCGTCGAGCGCCCGGTGGCCTCGGCCGCCTACGGCTTCGTCCGCTTCGTCGGTGGCGGTCTCGCGCCGTTCGCCGCGGGCAAGCTCGCCGAGGGCTTCAACGTGCACGTGCCGTTCGCGATCGCCGCGGTCGCGGTGCTCGTCGCGGTGGGCGTGCTGTCCACGGCCCACACCGCGATGACGAACGCCGACGCCGGGCTCGACGAGGACGGCGAGCCCGCCTCGGAGCACGACGACCCGTCCGACGTCATCCCCGAGGACGACGCCGACGTCTCAGTCGCGCAGCGGTCGACCGTCTGAGTCGGTGGTGAACCCGCCGGCCCCGACGAGGACAAGGATCCCCTCGACCAGGCCCCACAAGGACCCGAGCCCGCAGGTCACCAGCGTGACGACGATCTGGACGATGCCGATCGTGGTGTAGCCCAGGTAGAAGCGGTGGATGCCGAACCCACCGAGGAAGACGCCCAGCAGACCGGCCACCAGCTTGCTCCGGGCGGCGGGGTCCGCCCACGGCGGGCCCCAGCCGGGCGGGGGCGGCCCGTAGCCCGGGGGCGGTGGCCCGTGGCCCGGGGGTGGGGGTCTCCATCCGGGCGGGGGTCCCCATCCCGGCGGCGGGCCCTGGCCGGGAGGCGGTCCCTGCGGCGTCGTCATGCCGGCCAGGCTAGGACGCCGAGGGAGCGACGTGGGTGCCGACGGCGGGCACCTCGCCGTCCCAGCGCCGCACCTCGACGCGGGCGTGCTGGCCGGTGCACCCCTGGGCCAGGCGCGACGTCGGCAGGTCCGACGTCAGCGCGTTGGGGTTGCCGTGCACGCACGTGGCGACGTCTGGACGCGACGGGTCGAACCACGCGCCCGTCGACAGCTGGACGACACCGGGCCGCACGACGTCGCTCGTCACCAGCCCGGCGAGCACGCTGCCCACGACGCTCTCGACACGCACGACGTCGCCGTCGGACAGGCCTCGCGCGGCGGCGTCGGCCGGGTGCATCCGCGCCGGCTCGCGTCCCGCGACCTTGGACCCCTGGCTGGTGGCACCGTGGTCGAGCTGGCTGTGCAGGCGGCTGCGCGGGTTGTTCGCCACCAGCAGCAGCGGGTGCTCACCCTCCCCTGGCAGCGTCGTCAGCACGTGGGGCACCAACCAGGACGGGTGACCGGGGCAGTCGTCGTAGCCGAACGAGGCGATGGTGGCCGACGCGAGCTCGATCCGTCCGCTCGGCGTGGCCAGCGGGTGACGCTCGGGGTCGGCCCGGAACTCGGCGAACATGACGTGTCCCGCGTCCGCGCCGCGCAGCGACACCCGTCCGGCCTCGACGAACGCGTCGTAGTCCTCGGCCGGGCTCTCGTCCTCGGGAAGGCCGGACCGCCACTGCTCGTACAGGTGCCGCAGCCACTCGTCGGCGGTGCGTCCCTCGGTGAACGACTCGGCCGCGCCCAGGCGTGCGGCGAGGTCGCCGAGGATCGAGAAGTCGTCGCGGGCCTCCCCCAGCGGCTCGGACGCCCGCCGCATCGCCACCAGCGTGCCGCTCACCTTCGAGCCGCCGAGGTCGTCGCGCTCCAGCGTGGTGGTGACGGGCAGGACGACGTCGGCGTGACGCGCGGTCGAGGTCCAGAACGGGTCGTGCACCACGATCGTGTCGGGACGGGTGAACGCCCGACGCAGCCGGGTGAGGTCCTGGTGGTGGTGGAACGGGTTGCCGCCGGCCCAGTAGACGAGCCGGGTGTCGGGGTAGGTGAGCCGCCGGCCGTCGAAGTCGTACGGGTCGCCCGGGTGCAGCAGGAGGTCGGAGATGCGCGCGACGGGGATGAACGAGTCGACCGGGTTGCGGCCCTGGCCGAAGCGCGGGATGCCGCCGGGCACCTCGGCGTTGCCGATGTTGGCCGTCGCGCCGTACCCGTGGCCGAAGCCGCCGCCGGGCAGACCGATCTGCCCGAGCAGCGCGGCCAGCGCGATGCCGGCCCACAGGGCCTGCTCGCCGTGCTGGGCGCGCTGGATCGACCAGCTGAGCGTCAGCATCGTGCGGCGCGAGCCCATCCGTCGGGCCAGCGCCACGATCTCGTCGGCGTCGACGCCGCAGATGCCCGACGCCCACGCCGCGTCGCGCACCAAGCCGTCCGCCTCGCCCGTCAGGTAGGCGGTGAGCTCGTCGCCGCCCACGCAGTGCGTCCGGACGAACCCGGGGTCACCGAGCCCCTCGGTGATGACGGTGTGGCACAGCGCGAGCAGCAGGGCGGTGTCGCTGCCGGGCCAGGGCGCGATCCACCGCGCGTCGAGGCTCTCGGCGAGGTCGTCGCGCATCGGGCTGACGAGCACCAGCTCGGCGCCGCGCGCATGCGCCTCGACGAGGTGTCCGCCGACGAGGTGACGGTCGACGCCGCCGGACCCCACCTGCATGTTCTTGGCCGGCAGCCCGCCGACGCAGACGAACAGCTCGGTGTGCTCGACGAGCACGGGCCACGCGGTGGGGGTGGCGAGCGGCTCCAGGCCCCCGACGACGCGCGGCAGCAGCACCTCGGCGGCGCCGTGGCTGTAGGTGTGCACCGACCGGGTGTAGCCGCCGATCGCGTTGAGGAACCGGTGCACCTGGCTCTGCGCGTGGTGGAACCGTCCGGCGCTGCCCCACCCGTAGGAGCCGCCGAAGATCGCCTCGTTGCCGTGCTCGGTCCGCACGCGCTCGAGCTCTCCTGCGAGACGGTCGAGCACCTCGTCCCAGGAGACCTGGAGCCACTCGTCGTGGCCGCGACGCTCGTCCGGACCGGGTCCGTCCTCCCACCACCCGCGCCGCACGTGGGGCGCGAGGACGCGCGTCCGCTCGTCGAGGTTGGCCGGGACGTTCGCCAGCAGGCTCGCGGGCTCGGGGTCGTCGGCCGCCGCCTCCACCCGGAACGACCCGTCCGCCCCGCGCACGGCGTCGAAGGCGCCCCAGTGGGACAGGTGCGGGAAGCGCTGCTCGGTCGTCACGGCCGAAGCCTAGGCGAGCACACGCGCAGGGCCCCGGACGGTCCGAGGTCCGTCCGGGGCCCTGCTGCGTGGTGCCGGTCCTGCGTCAGCCGATCGACGCGCCGTACGCGGAGAGGGCCTCCTGCACGGGCTGGAAGTAGGTCGTGCCACCGGAGGTGCAGTCGCCGCTGCCGCCGGAGGTCAGGCCCAGGGCCGTGGAGCCGGCGAAGAGCGAGCCGCCGGAGTCGCCGGGCTCGGCGCACACGGTGGTGCGGATGAGACCGGTGACGCTGCCCTCGGCGTAGTTCACCGTGGCGTTGAGCGCGGTGACCCGGCCGCTGAACAGGCCGGTGGTGCTGCCGGAGCGGGTGACCGTCTGGCCGACGCTGGGGGTGCCGGCGCCGGTGATGGTCTGCGTGCTGCCGTTGTAGAGGTTGACGGTGCTCGGTCCGGCCGTCGAGGTGCGGACGATGCCGTAGTCGTTGCCGGGGAACGAGCCGGTGCCGTTGGTGCCGAGCAGGCTGGTCTGGCCCTGGTCGTTGTACCAGTTGGCGGCGACGTCGGTGCAGTGGCCGGCGGTGACGAAGGCCGGGCCCGAGGCCGTGCGGACGTTGAAGCCGAGCGAGCAGCGTCCGCCGCCCTGCGCCCAGATGGCGTCGCCGCCGCGGGCGGTGGTGCTGAGGGTGCCCGACTCACGGGTGACCTCGACCTTGCCGCCGAGGCTCTTGGCCACGGACTGCAGGGTGGCCATCTCCTTGCCACTCACCGTGGAGTCGGCGGTGACGAGCACGGCGTTGGTCTTGGGGTCGATGGCCCAGGCGGTGCCGGGGATGCTGGCCTTCTCGGTCAGCACGGCCTCGGCGGCCTTGAGCTGGGCGGTGCTGTGGTCGACGACCTTGGCGGTGGCGCCGGCCTTCTCGACCGTCGCCACGTCGGCGGCGTCGGTGACGTTCACGACGACCTTGCCGGACTTGGTGAGGTACGAGCCACCGTCGGCGGCGACGGCCTTGGTGATCGAGCGGGCCACCTTCGTCGCGGCCTGGTCGGACTTCGCCTGCGCGGCGGCGGCCTTGGTGGAGGCGTCGGGCGCGTCGGTGCCGTCGGCGGCGGAGGTGCCGGTGAGCGGGGCGAGCGCCAGGGCGGCGGTGGCCAGCCCGGCGGTCAGGACGGTGGCTGCGGCGCGACGGCCTGCCCGGGTACGGGACTGCAGAGAAGACAACGCAAACTCCTCGGGGACGCGGGACCGCCTGGTGCGGGCCCTTCTCGAGCCGGAGCGCCGCCTCCGGGTTGTCCGGTGACGACGCCCGACGTGCATCGACTCGACAGGGAAGTACCCCCGTCGCGCCGGGCCCAACCGTCGAGGCGCTCGTTAACTGTTCACTTCCGCCCAGTCGGCGGACGTCCCGTGCAGCCGGGAGCGAGCGCGGCCAGACTGTGCGGACCCCGTACCGAGAGCAGGAGGACCGCGTGAGCCAGCCCCAGCCCGTGCCGACCGACTTCGCCGACCACGTCGCCGCCGAGACCCTCGCCCGGGCCGCCGCGGCGCTGCCGGTGGTGTCGCCGCACCGGGGCGCCGACCCCACGCTCCTCGACCGGATCGAGTCCGACGTCGAGGCCTCGACGCCCGCGCTCGTCGCGCTGTCGCAGGACCTGTTCGCGCACCCCGAGGTCGCCTTCGAGGAGCACCGCAGCGCCGAGGCCGTCGCCGCCGTCGTCGAGGCGCGCGGGATCGGCGTCGAGCGTGGTGTCGGCGGCCTGCCCACCGCGCTGCGGGCCGAGGTGGGGTCCGGCGGACCGACCATCGGGCTGATGAGCGAGTACGACGCCCTGCCGGAGATCGGCCACGGGTGCGGGCACAACGTCATCGCCGCGGCGGGCGTCGGCGCGTTCCTGGCCCTCGCCGCGCTCGGCGACGACCTGCCCGGCCGCGTCGTCTGGCTCGGCACGCCCGCCGAGGAGGGCGGCGCCGGCAAGGAGATCCTGGCCCGCGCCCGCGTCCTCGACGACCTCGACGCCGCCCTGATGGTGCACCCGTTCGGCTACGACGTCGGCGACCACGTGTTCCTCGGACGCCGCCTGTGCCGCGTCCACTTCCACGGCCTGACGGCGCACGCGTCCGCGCAGCCCTACATGGGACGCAACGCGCTCGACGCGGTGTCGCTCGCCTACCAGGGGGTGGGGCTGTTCCGGCAGCAGATGCCGCCGTCCGACCGGATCCACAGCGTCGTCGTCGACGGCGGCCGGCGCCCCAACGTCGTGCCCGACCACGGCGAGCTGCTGTTCTACGTCCGCTCCAAGTACCCCGAGACCCTGCGCACGCTGAGCCGTCGGCTCGAGGAGATCGCCCAGGGTGCCGCGCTGATGACGGGCTGTGGCGTCGAGGTGGTGTGGGACGAGCTGCCGGCGACGCTCCCCATCCGCGCGAACGCCGCCCTCGGCGGGCGGTGGAGCGAGCACCAGGCGGCCCGCGGACGGCACGTGCTGCCGCCGGGCGTCGTCCCCGACCTGCTCGCGGCGTCCACCGACTTCGGCAACGTGTCGTTCCGGGTGCCCTCGCTGCACCCGATGATCGCGGTGAGCCCGCCGTCGACGTCGCTGCACACCCGCGAGTTCGCCGACGCCGCCGTGTCGGCCGCGGGCGACCGCGCGGTGGCCGACGGCGCGTCCGGCCTGGCCCGGACGGCCCTGGACTACCTGTCGGACGAGCAGCTGCGGGCCGACGTCCATGCCGAGTTCGAGGCGGCCGGCGGGGCCGTCGACGCGGCGGAGTACTTCGCGGAGCCCGAGCGGTGAGCGCGCAGGCCCCGGCACCCACCCGGGTCGACCGGATGCTCGGCGCGATCGAGCGCGCGGGCAACAGGCTGCCCGAGCCGTTCGTGCTGTTCTCGATCCTGTTCACGATCGTCGCGGTGGTCTCGACGGCGATGGCGCTCGGCGACGTCCGGGTGCAGATCCCGGGCGCGGACGACGCCACGCAGGTGCGCGGGCTGTTCACGTCCGAGGGCATGGTGTGGCTGAGCACCAACCTGGTGCCGAACTTCATCGAGTTCCCGCCGCTCGGCACCGTGCTGTCGATCCTGCTCGGCGTCGGCATCGCCGAGCGCTCGGGCCTGCTCGCCGCGGCCATCCGTCGCGCGTTCGGCTCGGCGCCGCGCTGGGCGCTCCCCTACGCGGTCGGCTTCGTCGGGATCAGCGGCTCGATCATGTCCGACTCCGCGTTCGTGGTGATCCCTCCGCTCGCCGCGATGGTGTTCGCCGCCGCGGGACGTCATCCGGTGGCGGGCCTGCTGGGCGGGTTCGGCGCGGTGGGCGCCGGCTACTCGACGTCGGTGTTCGTCACCAGCCTGGACGCGCTGTTCGCCGGCATCACCACCACCGTGACGCAGTCGCTCCCCGACCCGGGCACGCCGGTCACCGCGGTGTCGAACTACTTCTTCAACGTGGTCTCGGCGGTCGTGCTGAGCCTCGTCGCGGGCTTCGTGATCGACCGCGTGCTCGAGCCGCGCCTCACCCGCATCGGCGTGCCCACCGAGCAGCAGGCGTCCGAGGACGGCGAGGAGCACCCGATGGACGCCATCGGCGAGGCGCACCTCACCGACGTCGAGCGCCGGGCCCTGCGCTGGGCCGGATTGACGATGCTGCTCGTCGCCGTGGCCATCGTCGCCGCGGTGCTGCCGAGCGCGTCGCCCTGGCGCGGCGACGGCGGCTCGTTCATCCCCGAGTCGCCGCTGCTCGACTCGATCGTGTTCGTGGTGTTCGTGCTCTTCGCGATCCCCGGCCTGGTCTACGGGTTCGCGTCCGGCACCTGGACAAGCTCGGCCGACGTCCCCCGCTCCCTGGCCGCCA
>NZ_JBMGQR010000106.1:0-10746 GCF_049059935.1 Solicola agrisoli
GGGCATGAGCATCGAGAGGTGGCGCCACGGGCTGGACCGCCGCCTCGACGACTCCCGCGTGTTCGTGCCGGTCGTGGTGGTCTCGCTCGCCGCCCTGGTCTGGTCGGGCGTCACGCAGCACCGGCCGACCATGGCCGTCCTGGTGGTGCTCAACGTGCTGCTCTGGAGGTCGTTCCAGCGCACCGACACCGCCTTCGACGCCCAGCAGCAGGACCGCGTCGCCCGCATCCGCGCCCGCGACGACGCCCGCCGCGCCGCCGCGGCCGAGTTCCGCCGGCGGCGCGCGTCGGACCCTCCCCACCCCACGAACTGACCCGTTCCGGTCGTCCTCACCGGCGTGTCGACGACCGAGACGCGTCGAATCGTGCGGCCGGACCCCCGCGGCGTCAGGGGAGGGTGAGGATCTCCGCGCCGGAGTCGGTGACGAGCAGGGTGTGCTCGAACTGGGCGGTCCAGGACTTGTCCTTGGTGGTGACGGTCCAGTCGTCGTCCCACATGTCCCACGCGTAGGAGCCGAGCGTCAGCATCGGCTCGATCGTGAACGTCATGCCCGGCTCGATCAGCGTGTCGTGGGCGGGGTCGTCGTAGTGCGGGACGATCAGGCCGTCGTGGAAGGCCGGTCCGACGCCGTGGCCGGTGAAGTCGCGCACGACGCCGTACCCGAACCGCTTGGCGTACGACTCGATGACGCGACCCACCACGTTGATGCGACGGCCCGGCTTGACGGCGCGGATCGCGCGGAGCGTCGCCTCGTGGGTGCGCTCGACGAGCAGCCGCACCTCCTCGCGGACGTCGCCGACGAGGTAGGTCTTGTTGGTGTCGCCGTGCACGCCGTCGATGAACGCGGTGATGTCGATGTTGACGATGTCGCCGTCCTCGAGCGGGCGCGCGTCGGGGATGCCGTGGCAGATCACCTCGTTGACGCTGCTGCACAGGCTCTTGGGGTAGCCGCGGTAGCCGAGCGTCGAGGGGTAGCCGCCGTGGTCGACGATGAACTGGTGGCCGACGGCGTCGAGCTCGTCGGTGGTGACGCCCGGCGCGATCGCGGCCTCCACGGCGTCGAGCGCCTGGGCGGCGACGCGGGACGCGACGCGCATCCGCGCGATGGTGTCGGCGTCGCGGACGCGGGGCCCGTCGTACCGGGCGGGGGCCGGCTTGCCGACGTACTCCGGTCGCGGGATCGACGCGGGCACGGTGCGCACGGGGGAGATGGCCTGGGGGACGAGCACGCTCACGCCACAACCCTACGACGCCGTCCTGGTGCAGGATGGAGGCGACCAGAGTCCGACCCGCACGGAGGCCACCCATCGTGAGCGAGCAGCACTTCTTCTGCCTCAAGCACCACACCGTCGAGGGCAAGGACGGCTGCAAGGCCGCCGACCGCATGGGGCCCTACGACAGCGAGGCCGAGGCCTCCCGCGCCCTGGAGACCGCTGCCGAGCGCAACGAGCAGTGGGACGAGGACCCGAAGTGGAACGACGACTGAGTCCGGACGCCTAGGCCAGGAAGTCGTCCACCACGGGCGCCAGCTCGTCGCTCTCGGTGAGGATGCCCAGGTGGCCGCCGTGGTAGACGTGCAGCCGACAGTCGGGCACCAGGCGCGCGATGACCTTGGCGTTGACGAGCGGGATGATCGGGTCGTCGTCGCCGGCCATCACGAGCACCGGTTGCCGCAGGAACGGCAGGAACGGCAGGCTCGTCCACCCCGACGCCGCCGCGAGCTGCAGGTAGTAGCCGCGACGCGGCCCGGCACGCGTGACGTCGTGCAGCAGGGCCGCGCCGCGCGCGGGGTCGGTGCGCATCGTCCCGCCGTAGATGTCGGCGGCGACGCCGGCCGCGTACTCGGGGTCGCGGTGGCGTCGCGGCGTCAGCATGATCTTCAGGACGCGCGGGTGCGCGGGCACCATCAGCGACCCGGTGCCCGTCGCGACGAGGACGAGCCGCCGCACCCGTCGCCGGGACTGGAACGCCAGCTGCTGCGCGAGCCCGCCGCCCCACGACATGCCGAGGACGTCGAACTCGTGGTGCTCGAGCCGAGACATCAGCGCCGCCACCCACGACGACAGCGTCACCAGGTTGTACGGCACGGGTGGCGGGGGAGACCCGCCCACGCCGGGCACGTCGAACCGGACGATCCCACGTCGCGGGTCGAGCGCGTCGACGAACGGCTGCAGCGCCTCCAGGCTCGTGCCGATGCCGTTGCACATGAGCAGCGGCGGCGCGTCGGCCAGGGCTCCGGTGCCGTGACGCTCGTGCACGCGCACCTGGATGCCGCGGACCGACAGGGTGCGCAGCCCGTCCCGAGCGGGCGTCGCGCGGGTCACCGGTCGAGCACGTAGGTGCCGGGGGCGTCGCAGATCGGCTCGTACGCGGCCGACCCGAGCCGGCGCGGCTTGTTGCGCTCGGGACCGGTGCGCGCGGCGAGCCACGCGACGTAGTCGTCCCACCAGGTGCCGGGCACCGTCTCGGCGGCGTCGAGCCACTCCTGGGTGTCCTCGGGGTTGGTGGGTGCGGTGCGGAACCGCGCCTTCTCGTTGCCCGGCGGGTTGACCATCGAGGCGATGTGGCCGCTGGTCGACAGGATGAAGCGGGTGTCGCCACCGAGCAGCTGGGTGGTGCGGTAGCAGGCCTCCCAGGCGCAGAGGTGGTCGGCGATGCCGGCCACGACGTAGTTGTCGGTGTCGACCTTGCCGAGGTCCACCTCGCTGCCGAGCATCGTGGTGCCACCGGGACGCGTGAGGCCGTTCTCGACGGCCATCTCCATGAAGTCGCGGTGCATGGCCGCGCTCATCCGGACCGGGTCGGCGTTCCAGAACAGGATGTCGAACGCCTTGGGGGTCTTGCCGAGCAGGTAGCTGCTCACCCAGTAGTTCCAGACCAGGTCGTTGGGACGCAGCCAGGCGAACACCTCGGCCAGCATCCGTCCGTCCAGGTAGCCCTTCTCCTTCGACACCTTGGTGGCCGCCGCGGCGACCTTGCGTGAGACGAGCGCGCTGGGCATGCCCGCCCGCGCCTGGTCGAGGACGGTGACGGCCAGGCTGAACGCGGCCACCCGTCCGAGGTCGCCGGTGGCCGCCAGGTGCGCCATGACCATCGACGCGAGCATGCCGCCGGAGCACAGCGCGAACAGCGCGACCTGCTCGGAGCGGGCGATCTTCTGCGCCGCGTCCATCGCCTCCAGGACCGCCGCCCCGTAGACGTCGGTGCCCCAGTCGGCGTGCCGTGCGTCGGGGTTGCGCCACGAGATGCAGTACACCTGCTGCCCGTTGGCCACCAGGTGCTCGACCAGGCTCCGCTGCGGGGCGAGGTCGATGACGTAGTACTTGTTGATCGTCGGCGGCACGATCAGCAGCGGGACGCGTCGGACCTTGGGGGTCTGCGGCGTGTACTGGATCAGCTCGAAGACGTCGGTGCGCAGCACCACCGCGCCGGGCGTGACGGCGATGTCGCGCCCCACCTCGAACGCGTCGGGCTCGACCATCGACGGGACGCGCGGCGCCGTCGCCAGGTCGCGCACCATGCGGCGTCCGCCGGTGACGAGGTTCTTGCCGCCGGTGTCGACGACCGACTTGAGCACCGCCGGGTTGAGCAGCGGGTTGTTGCTCGGCGCCGCGGCCTCGACGAGGTTGTCGACGACGAACGTCATGCGCTGCTCGTCGCCCCAGTCGAGCCCGGCGTCGGCCACCAGGCCACGCGCCGTGGCGCCGGCGGCCAGGTAGGTCTGCAGCGTGCGGTGCAGCAGCGGGTTCTGCGTCCACCCGTCCTCGGCGAACCGGCGGTCCTTCTCGTGGGGCTCCACCTCGGACCGTCCGGCGGCGATGCGGCCCACCTCGACGGCGAGGTCGCGTGCGCGGGACGCCACGGCGCCCGGGCGCTGCGCGAGGTTGAGCGCCCAGCGCACCCCGGACATGCCCGGGACGAACCGGCGCAGCGGGTTGCGGGCGGCGTCGGCCAGCAGCAGGTCGAGCGGCGCGGCGGAGTCGGAGCCGTCGTCGGCGAAGTCGGTGGCCGTCGCCATCAGGAGTCCTCGGACGGCGCGTGGACCTCGCGGCGCAGGATCTTGCCCGTCGGGCCCTTGGGCAGCTCGTCGACGAGCCACAGCTCGCGCGGGTACTTGTACGCCGCCAGGTTCTCCTTGGCGAAGTCGCGCAGCTCGTCGACGGTCGCCTCCTGGCCGTCCTTGAGCGCGACCGCCGCGCCGACCTCCTCGCCGAGCTCGTCGTGCGCGATGCCGACGACGGCCACCTCGGCCACCGCGTCGTGCTCGTACAGCGCCTCCTCGACCTCGCGCGGGTAGACGTTGTACCCGCCGCGGATGATGAGGTCCTTCTTGCGGTCGACGATGAAGTAGTACCCGTCGTCGTCCTGCTTGGCCATGTCGCCGCTGCGGAACCAGCCGTCCGGGATCGACTCCGCGGTGGCGTCCTCGCGTCCCCAGTAGCCCTTCATCACGTTCTCGCCGCGGATCGCGATCTCGCCCACCTCGCCGGCGTCGACGTCGTTGCCGTCGTCGTCGAGCACGCGCATCTCGACGCCGCGCACGGGCACGCCGATCGAGCCGGGCTTGCGCTCGATGTCGGGGCGGTTGAACGACGCCACGGGCGACGTCTCGGACAGGCCGTAGCCCTCGAGCACGACACAGCCGAACGTCTCCTCGAACTTGCGCATCACCTCGACCGGCATCGCGGAGCCGCCCGAGATGCAGGTGCGCAGGCTGGACACGTCCGCCGACCCGGCGTCGGGCGAGTGCAGCATCCCGGCGTACATGGTGGGCACGCCCTCCAAGACGGTGACGCCGTCGCGCCCGACCACCTCGAGCGCCTTGGCGGCGTCGAAGCGCGGAACGAGCGTGAGGCAGGCGCCCTTGAGCACCGCGGCGTTGAGCCCGCAGGTGAGCCCGAAGCAGTGGAACAGCGGCAGGCAGCCCATCACGACGTCGTCGGGCGTCAGCTCGATCAGCGTCTCGGCGCTGACGGACGCGTTCGTCGCCATGTTGGCGTGGGTGAGCTCGGCGCCCTTGGGCTGGCCGGTGGTGCCCGAGGTGTAGAGCAGCACGACGGTGTCGTCGTCGTCGCGGTCGGCAACGTCCGTGCTCGGCTCGTGGTCGGCGAGCAGGGAGTCGAAGTCGGCGGGGTCGACCGTCACGCAGTCGATGCCGACGCTGCCCGCGGCCTTGGCGGCCTCGTCGGCCATCTCGTGCCAGGCGAACACCACCGACGCGCCGGAGTCGGTGAGGTAGTACTCGACCTCGCGCGCCTTGAGCAGCGGGTTCATCGGCACCACCACGGCGCCCGCGGCGACCGCGCCGTAGAACAGCACCGGGTACGCGGGCACGTTGGGCAGCACGAGACCCACCCGGTCGCCCGGCCCGACGCCGCGCGACGCCAGCAGCGCGGTGACCCGCTGCGCCGCCTCGCTCAGCGCGTCGTAGGTCAGGACGGCGTCGTCGAGCCGCACCGCGGGACGGTCGCCGTGCTCACCCGCCGTGGTGACGAGGTTCTGGGCGAGGTTGGTCACGGGGGCCTCCGAGGCTCGGGTGTGATGCGCCCTGCCTACCCGAGTGTGACGTGAGGCACAACTTGGGATCTTCTGGGAGCGAACGGCGGTGGACGCCACGGCGTAACGATGTAACTGTGTAATCACATCGACTTCGGAGGACCATCATGAGCGACGACGACATCCGCGGGTACGTGCAGGGGCGGCTTCCCGACGACTGGTTCACCGAGCCGGCCGACGTGACCGTCGACCGCGAGGAGGTCCTGGTGCGCGGCCGCGTCGCGCCGCCGGGCGACGGCGCCGACGCGAGCGCCGAGGAGGGCCGCATCGCACGCTTCCGCGAGGACACCCGCGACGCCCGGATCGGCGTCGCCCAGGAGCTCGAGCGCCGCTTCGGGCGCAAGGTGGCCTGGGCGGTCGACTGCGGCGGCACCTCGCAGACGTTCACGTCGCTGTCGGTGCCGGTCATGACGCGCCTGCGCCAGCCCGAGCGGGTCGTCCTCGACACCCTGGTGGCGGCGGGCGTCGCGCGGAGCCGGTCCGACGCCCTCGGCTGGTGCGTGCGTCTCGTCGGGCGGAACGCCGACGACTGGCTCGCCGAGCTGCGCGAGGCGATGACCACCGTCGAGCAGGTGCGCGAGCGCGGGCCACAATGACGCCATGACGGTTGACTCGGGCGCGGCGCGCACCATCGGGATCATCGGCGGCACGGGCCCCCAGGGCCGCGGCCTGGCGACGCGGTGGGCGGTGGCCGGCGTCCAGGTGACGCTGGGCTCGCGTGACGCCGCCCGCGCCGCCGACGTGGCCGCCGAGGTCGGTCACGGCGTCACCGGGGCCTCCAACGAGGACGCGGCGGCGGCCGACGTCGTGGTGGTGACCGTGCCGTTTGACGCCCACGAGGCGACCCTGCGCTCGCTGGAGCCGGTGCTGCGCGGCCGGATCGTCGTCGACTCGGTCAACCCGCTCGGCTTCGACAAGCAGGGCCCGTTCGCGCTGGCCGTGCCCGAGGGCAGCGCCGCGCAGCAGGCCGAGGTCCTGCTGCCGGGGTCGACGGTGCTCGCGGCGTTCCACCACGTCTCGGCCGTCTCGCTCGCCGACCTGTCGGTCACCGACCTCGCCCTCGACGTCCTCGTCCTCGGCGACGACCGCGACGCCGTCGACGTCGTCGTCGGGCTGGCCGACCTGATGCCCGGCGTCCGCGGCCTCTACGGGGGACGCCTGCGCAACGCCCACCAGGTCGAGGCGCTCACCGCCAACCTGATCGCGATCAACCGCCGCTACAAGGCGCACGCGGGCCTGCGCATCACCGACGTCTGACGTTGCCGGCCGATGTCCCGCCTCCGGCTCGCCCGCTCGGGCCCCTGGATCGCCGTCGCCGGTCTGGTCTGCCTGCTGTGGATCGACCTCGCCAGCATCCTGTTCGCCCCGTGGTGGGGCGTCGCCCTGATGCTGCTCCTCTGGTTCGTCTGCGCCGTCCTCGTCCTCGGCTGGTCCCGCATCCACCCCGCCCGGACGGCCTGGGTGCCCGTGGTCGGCCTCGTCCTGTGGGGCGGGGTCGTGGCGCTCGGGTTCGGGGTGTGGGGCTGGTGAGTCAGTCGGGCTGAGGCGGCTCCCGCAGCCCCGTCGCGAACTCGGCGACGAGCCAAGTCAGCCCGCCCAGGACCACCATCGAGGCTCCCGCTGCAGCCGGCACTCCGATCATCCAGGCCGCCAGGACCGGTGGCTCGGTGCCCGTGACGAAGATCAGTGCTCGGAGTGCCCAGCCGATGACGACGAGCAGTCCCCAGACGGCTCCGCCGATCTTCGTGACGGTCTTGGCCTTCTCGCCCCAGTGAGGCAGTGGTGGCCTGGTCATGTCGCCGACGCACGCGACTCGCGCGAGGCGAGTGCGACCCTGACGTGCTCGGGGGACAGGTCGTACCCCGTCGCCCACGGGCCAGCCCAGTTCAGACCGACGTCCATCTCGTCCTCATCTAGACCGGTGAGCCATCGGGTGCGCCACACGTCGAGCGGGATCGCGAACGGGACCATGCCTGCATAGGCGTCGACCGTCTCGACGATCCGGTGAGCGCGTGTGTGAGTCGACCAGAACGGCATGACGCGCCGTGCGCCGTCTCGGCGGACCGGTGCCGGGATACCGCCCTCGTCCCGCACTGCCCACACCTGACCGTGTCGGAGGGCCTCGGTGTAGAAGTTCGAGGTGTTGGCGGCGGCTGTCGACATGGGTCGAATGGTGGCACTGCGTCGGCGGTCGACGTCGCGTATCGGCGAGATTTCGTTGGCTTGATTCGTACATGCGTTCGTAAACTGTCGGTGGCGGGTCCTAGGGTGGTGTCATGACCACGACCTACCCGGAGCTGGAGCAGGACCTGCTCGAGGCGACGGCTGCGACGATCCGTCAGATCGACGGCATGTGGTCCGAGACGTTCCGCTACCTGGCGCACTGGCTCGGGTCGCTGGCCGAGGAGTGGTCCGCCGTGGGTGGTGGTGGGGCCGAGTCGCTGCAGCAGCCCGGCGGTGACGGGTCGCCCTGGGTGCCGGAGTTCGGGATCTGCGAGGTCCAGGCCACCACCGGCCGCACGATCTGGGCGGCCCGCCTGTTGGCGGCGGACGCGTTGTCGTTGGTGCACCGCCTGCCGCGCACCCTGGACGCTCTGGACGCCGGTCTGATCGGGGTCGACAGGGCGCGGATGGTCGCCAGGACCACCCGGCACCTGTCACTCACGCAGGTCACCGACCTGGAGGACGTGCTGTTCACCGGCCCCGACGTCGACCACCCGTTGGTCGCCCGGATGTCCAGGCGCCGTCTGGAGGACCTGGTCGAGCAGGCCTGCGACGCCGCCGAGCCTGACGAGGCCGAGGACCGGGTCGCGTGGGCGTTGGCGCACCGCGACGTGAAGATCGATACCGGTGACGAGCCGGGCATCGCCGAGGTCCGCGCCCGCGTCTCGACCACCGACGGCGCCCGTCTGGACCTGCGGCTGCGGCAGGTGGTCGGCTGGTTGGTCAAGGTCGGTGACACTCGCAGCACCGCCGAGCTCCGGGCCGTCGCGCTGGGGATGCTGGCCGACCACGGGCGCGTCGAGGCCCTGTGGGGGCAGGTCCAGACCCACCGTGCGGGTGAGGCGACCCAGCCCGACGAGGCCCAGGCCGCAATCCCGACCGGGCCGATGCCCGCGACGGTGCTGTTCGTGCACCACGACGCCTCGACCAGGACGTGGTCGGTCGACCGGGCCCGCGCGTCGGACCCCCTGGGCGGTCCGATCACCCACGACCAGGCCGTCGACCTCGTCGGCCACGGCAACGTCAGGGTGACGCCGGTGATCGACCTGGCCGAGGACCTCACCTACACCGGCTACGTCGCCCCACCCCGGCTCAGGACCCAGCTGCGGCAGATGAACGCCGGCCTGTGCCCGTTCCCCTGGTGCGACCGACCCGCAGCCACCGGCGACTACGACCACCAGACCGAGTACCCCCGAGGCCCCACCAGCAGCAGCAACGGGCACCTGCTCTGCAGGCACCACCACCGCGCCAAGACCCACACCACCTGGCGCGTGACCCAACCCGCCCCAGGCGTCTACCTGTGGACCGACCCCCGCGGCCACCACCACCTCGTCACCGGCGGAACGACCACGTCCCTCGACTGAGTCGGGGTGCGGGTGGCGATGCCCTCGCTGCGGGCGAGACGGTCGACGACGAGGAGGAAGGCTGTTGTCGTCACCAGGCTGCCGGCGAGGCCGACCCACGTCTCGTCCGCGGGGCCGAGGAAGGTCTCGAGCCCGAACGCGACGACGTTGTTGACCACGTGAAGGGCGATGGCCGCCTCGAGACCGCCGGTGCGGTAGGTGATCCAGCCGGCCGCGATGGCGAAGGTGGCGACGTCGGTCTGGCCGACGAGCCCGTACTCGTGGCCGGCGACGAACAGGGGCACGGGCAGCAGGACGGCGAAGGCGGGGTGGGCCAGCCATCGGCCGATCGCCTGGGCGAGGTACCCGCGGAAGGCGTACTCCTCGGCCGCGGCCTGCAGGGGCACGAGCAGCACGGTGATCGCGAGCACGGCCGCGACCGGTCCCGGCTCGACGTCGACCGGCGACACGGGATGGCCGGTCAGGTGGCCCACCGCCACCGAGATCGGCACGAGGACGACGTAGACCACGAGCGCGACGACGGCACAGCGCAGCATCCAGGACCAGCGCAGCCGGCCCGCCACCGACGACAGCAGGCCGAGCGGCGCGGGGCCCACGGCCACGCGAGCCAGGACGGTGAGCGGCAGCAGGACGACCACGGTCAGCAGCACCGCGGCGTAGCCGACCGGGTCGCTCGCGAGCGGACCGTCCATCGAGGAGCCGATGCGGTCGAAGAGCGCGCTGCCGGCCTCGGGGCCTGACCGGGTGACGACCGCGACGGCCAGGGTCCAGAGCACCGTCGCAGCGATCACCATGAGTCCGAGGCCGACGATCAGCAGTCCCTCGATGAGCGGCTTCCACCAGCGGTCCCCGCCGCCGAGGCGGGCGGCGCGGTGATACGGCAGCCCGGTCGAGTCCACGGGCTGCATCCTGTCAGCGGGTCGGACTACGGTGCGAGGACGCCACCGACGAGGGAGCCACGATGACCGACGTCCTGCTGCTGCACCACGCCCAGGGGCTCACGCCGGGGGTCGAGGCGTTCGCCGACCGGCTGCGCGCCGCGGGCCACCGGCTGACCGTGCCCGACCTCTATGAAGGTGCCACCTTCGACACCGTCGAGGAGGGCGTCGACCACGCGAGGTCCGTCGGGTTCGACGTCGTCGCCGGACGCGGGCGTGCGGCCGCCGACGCCCTGACTCCCGAGGTGGTCTACATCGGCTGGTCGCTGGGGGTGGTGCCCGGGCAGCAGCTGGCCCAGACGCGGCCCGGCGCGCTGGGGGCGGTGCTGCTCGAGTCGTGCCTCCCCGCCTCCGAGCTCGGCAGCGGCTGGCCGCACGCGGTGGCGCTGCAGGTGCACGGCATGGACGCCGACCCGATCTTCGCCGGCGAGGGCGACCTCGAGGCCGCCCGCGAGCTGGTGGCCGGCGTCGCCGGGGCCGAGCTGTTCCTCTACCCCGGCGACGCGCACCTGTTCGCCGACAGCAGCCTGGACTCGTACGACGAGACCGCGGCGACGCTGCTCGTCGAGCGCGTGCTGGGCTTCCTCGCCACCGTCGACGGCCGGGCGCGCTGAGGGCCGCTACGACTCGAAGCTGTGCTCGGGCGCCGGGAAGACGCCCTCACG
>NZ_JBMGQR010000107.1:0-10599 GCF_049059935.1 Solicola agrisoli
GTCGCCGTCGCCGAGCACCTTGACCGGCAGCCCGGAGCGCACGGCGCCCTTGGCGACCAGGGTGTCGACGTCGATGTCGCCGCCGTCGGGGAACAGGCTCGAGATGCGGTCGAGGTTGACGACCTGGAACTCGACGCGGAAGGGGTTCTTGAACCCCTTCACCTTGGGCAGACGCATGTGGAGCGGCGTCTGGCCACCCTCGAAGCCGAGGGGGACCTGGTAGCGGGCACTGGTGCCCTTGGTGCCGCGGCCGGCGGTCTTGCCCTTGCTGGCCTCGCCTCGACCCACGCGGGTCTTGGCGGTCTTGGCACCCGGGGCCGGGCGCAGGTGGTGGAGCTTGAGCGCCATGTCAGTCGACCTCCTCGACGTCGATCAGGTGGGTGACCGTGTGGATCATGCCGCGGACCTCGGGACGGTCCTCGCGCACGACGGTGTCGCCGATGCGCTTGAGGCCGAGCGTCCGCAGCGTCTCGCGCTGGTTCGGCTTGCGGCCGATGGGCGACTTGGTCTGGCGGATGTGGAGCTGTGCCATCACACGTTCACCCCAGCCGGAGCCTCGGTCGGCGTGCCCTCGGCTTCGGACCTGAGCAGCGCACGGGGCGCCACGTCCTCGACCGGGAGGCCACGGCGGGCCGCGACGTCCTCGGGCGACTCCAGGCCGCGCAGGGCGGCCGCGGTCGCGTGCACGATGTTGATCGCGTTGGACGAGCCGAGCGACTTGCTCAGCACGTCGTGGATGCCGGCGCACTCCAGGACCGCGCGCACCGGGCCACCGGCGATGACGCCGGTACCGGGAGCGGCGGGGCGGAGCATGACGACGCCGGCGGCCTTCTCACCCTGGATGGGGTGCGGGATGGTGCCCTGGATCCGCGGCACGCGGAAGAAGGACTTCTTCGCCTCCTCCACGCCCTTGGAGATCGCGGTCGGCACCTCCTTGGCCTTGCCGTAGCCGATACCGACCATGCCGTCGCCGTCGCCGACGACCACCAGCGCGGTGAAGCTGAACCGCCGGCCGCCCTTGACGACCTTGGCGACGCGGTTGATGGCGACGACGCGCTCGATGTACGCGCTCTTCTCGGCACCACGGCCGCCGGAACGACCGCCTCCGCCGCCTCCGCGACGCTGCGCTCCGCTCATCGTGTACTCCTCGTGTCGAAAGTGTGCTGGGTGCGGTCGGACATCAGAACGTCAGACCACCCTCGCGGGCGCCGTCGGCGAGTGCCGCGACGCGACCGGCGTACTTGTTGCCGGCGCGGTCGAAGACGACCGTGTCGACACCGGCTGCCTTGGCACGGTCGGCCAGCAGCTCGCCGACCTTGCGGGCCTTGGCGCTCTTGTCGCCGTCGTCGCCGCGCAGGTCGGCCTCCATCGTCGAGGCCGACGCGAGCGTGCGACCCTCCAGGTCGTTGACGACCTGGGCGACGATGTGACGCGCCGAGCGGGTGACGACGAGACGCGGACGCTCCGCCGTGCCCGAGATGCGCTTGCGCCCCCGGACCTGACGACGAAGACGCGTCCGGGTACGGGCCGCGGTGTGCTTGTTCTGCTTGAGTGCGATCGCCATGGTCACTTACCAGCCTTTCCGACCTTGCGACGGACCTGCTCGCCCGCGTACCGCACGCCCTTGCCCTTGTAGGGCTCGGGCTTGCGCAGCTTGCGGATGTTGGCAGCGACCTCGCCGACGAGCTGCTTGTCGATGCCCTGGACCGTCATCTTGGTGGGGCTCTCGACGACGAACGTGATGCCCTCGGGGGCGTCGAAGGCGATCGGGTGGCTGTACCCGAGGTTCAGCTCGATCGCGTTCGGGCCCTTGGAGATCACGCGGTAGCCCACGCCGACCAGCTCGAGCTTCTTCTCGTAGCCGTCGGTGACACCGATGACCATGTTGTTGACCAGCGTGCGCGAGAGCCCGTGCAGGGCCTTGCTCTGACGCTCGTCGTTGGGACGGACCACCGAGACGGCGCCGTCGTCCGCGCGGCCGATGGTGATCGGCTCGACGACGGTGTGCGACAGCACCCCCTTGGGACCCTTGATGGTCACGTGCTGACCGTCGATGGTGACGTCCACTCCGGACGGGACCGTTACTGGCAGCTTGCCGATGCGCGACATGGTTCCTCCTCGTCCTTCTACGTCACCAGACGTAGGCGAGGACTTCCCCGCCAACGCCCTTGTGGTTGGCCTGACGGTCGGTGAGCAGGCCCTGGGACGTGGAGATGATCGCCACGCCCAGTCCGCCGAGCACCTTGGGCAGGTTGGTCGACTTCGCGTACACCCGCAGGCCGGGCTTGCTGATGCGGCGGATGCCGGCGATCGAGCGCTCCCGATGGGGTCCGTACTTGAGGGTGACGGTCAGCGTGCGGCCGACCTGGCCCTCCTCGGGCTCCGCCACCGAGAACGCGGTGATGTAGCCCTCCTGCTTCAGGATCTCCGCGACGCCCTGCTTGAGCTTGCTGTAGGGCATGCTCACGTCGTCGTGGAAAGCCTGGTTGCCGTTGCGGACACGCGTGAGCATGTCCGCGATCGGATCAGTCATCGTCATGGGTCTTGTGTCACTTTCCTGCCCTGGTTTCCGCACCGGGGTGCGGACCTGTGGCGATCAGTCCGGCGAACGTTCGCCGAAAGCGGTGGTTACCAGCTGCTCTTGGTGACGCCGGGGAGCTCGCCACGGTGGGCCATCTCCCTCAGGCACACGCGGCAGAGGCCGAACTTGCGGTAGACCGACTTGGGTCGGCCGCAGCGCTGGCAGCGGGTGTAGCCGCGCACCGCGAACTTGGGCTTGCGGGCCGCCTTGACCTTGAGTCCTGTCTTGGCCATCGTCAGTTCTCCTTGTACGGGAAGCCGAGCCGGGTGAGCAGCGCCCGGCCCTCCTCGTCGTTCGTGGCGGTCGTGACGACGGTGATGTCCATCCCACGGCTGCGGTCGATCTTGTCCTGGTCGATCTCGTGGAACATGACCTGCTCGGTCAGACCGAAGGTGTAGTTGCCGCGGCCGTCGAACTGCTTGGGCGAGAGCCCGCGGAAGTCACGGATTCGGGGCAGCGCCAGCGTCAGCAGACGGTCCAGGAACTCCCACATGCGGTCGCCGCGCAGCGTCACGTGGCAGCCGATGGGCATGCCCTCGCGGAGCTTGAACTGGGCGATCGACTTGCGGGCCTTGGTGACCTGCGGCTTCTGGCCGGTGATGGCCGTGAGGTCGCGGATCGCGCCGTCGATGAGCTTGGAGTCGCGAGCCGCCTCGCCGACGCCCATGTTGACCACGATCTTCGTCAGACCGGGGACCTGCATGACGTTGGGGGTGGAGAACTCCTCGCGCAGGGCGGGGAGGATCTCCTCGCGGTAGCGCGTCTTGAGACGGGGCACTGCCCGCTCGGTGGTCTCTGCAGCCATGGTCAGATCTCCTTCCCGGTCGCCTTGGCGATGCGCACGCTGCGGTGCGCGGTGTAGGTGGTGCCGTCGGGGCGCTTCTTCTGCACCTCGTCGCGGCGGAAGCCGATGCGGGACGTCACCTTGGTGCCGTCCTTGTCGACCACGAGCGCCACGTTGCTGATGTGGACGGGGGCCTCGGCGGTGATGATGCCGCCGGTGCTGCCCGCGGCGCCGCCGGCCTGGGCCGAACGGGTGTGCTTCTTGACCCGGTTCACGCCCTCGACGATGACGCGGCTGGCCTCGGGCAGGACGTCGATGACCTTGCCCTCGACACCCTTGTCGTTGCCCGCGATGACGCGGACCTGGTCACCCTTGCGGATGTTGACTGCCATCTCAGAGCACCTCCGGAGCGAGCGAGATGATGCGCATGAACCGCTTGTCGCGGAGCTCGCGCCCGACGGGGCCGAAGATGCGGGTCCCTCGCGGGTCGCCGTCCGGCTTGAGGATGACGGCGGCGTTCTCGTCGAAGCGGATGTACGAACCGTCCGGACGACGGCGCTCCTTGACGGTGCGCACGACGACGGCCTTGACGACGTCACCCTTCTTCACGTTGCCACCGGGGATCGCGTCCTTGACGGTGGCGACGATGGTGTCGCCGATCCCCGCGTAGCGGCGACCGGAGCCCCCGAGCACACGGATGCAGAGGATCTCCTTCGCACCGGTGTTGTCGGCGACCTTGAGTCGCGACTCCTGCTGGATCATCGAAATGTCTCCTGTGTCTCACTGGTTCTCGCCGGCCACGCTGGGCCGGGAGCCTGGCGGAACTCGATGGTGGTGGTTACTTGGCCTTCTCGACGACCTCGACGAGGCGCCAACGCTTGGTGGCCGACAGCGGACGCGTCTCCATGATGAGGACGCGGTCGCCGACGCCGGCAGCGTTCTGCTCGTCGTGCGCCTTGAGCTTGCGGGTGCGGCGCAGGACCTTGCCGTAGAGGGGGTGCTTGACGCGGTCCTCGACGTCGACGACGACGGTCTTGTCCATCTTGTCGCTGACGACCAGGCCCTCACGGACCTTGCGCGCGGAGCGCTCGGTGGTCTCGTTCTCGGTGGTCTCGCTCATGCCTCTTCGCTCTTCTCGTCTGCGGTGCCCTCGGCGTCGCCCTGGACCAGGATCCCGAGCTCGCGCTCACGGACCACGGTGTAGATCCGCGCGATGTCGCGCTTCACGGTGCGCAGCCGGGAGTTGTTCTCGAGCTGACCGGTGGCTGCCTGGAACCGGAGGTTGAACAGCTCCTCCTTGGACTCCTTCAGCCGGGTGGCCAGGTCGTCGACGCTGAGGTCGCGCAGCTCGTGCGCGGTGGTGACGTCCGCCATCAGAACTCGCTCCCTTCGCGGCTCACGAACTTGCACTTCATCGGCAGCTTGTGGATCGCCCGGCGCATCGCCTCACGGGCGACGGGCTCGGTGACGCCCGACAGCTCGAACATGATGCGTCCGGGCTTGACGTTCGCGATCCACCACTCGGGCGAGCCCTTGCCCGAGCCCATGCGGGTCTCGGCGGGCTTCTTGGTGAGCGGGCGGTCGGGGTAGATGTTGATCCACACCTTGCCGCCACGCTTGATGTGACGCGTCATGGCGATACGAGCGGACTCGATCTGACGGTTCGTCACGTAGTGCGCCTCGACGGCCTGGATGCCGAAGTCGCCGAAGGCCAGCTCGGTGCCGCCCTTGGCCGCGCCGCGGCGCGTGGGGTGGTGCTGCTTGCGGTGCTTCACCCTGCGGGGGATGAGCATGGTCAGCTCTCCGTTCCGGTCGTGGCCGGAGCCGCCGCAGCCTCGGCCGGAGCCTCGGTCGCGGGCGCCTCGGTGGCCGGGGCGTCGGTGCGGGCGGGACGCTCGCCGCGTGCGGGGCGCTCGCCACGCTCGGGACGACGCGCGGCGCCGCCACCACGGGTGGAGCGGTTGCGGCCGGGAGCAGCGGCACGAGCGGCGGCCTGGGCCTCGCGCTCGGCGCGGGTGCCCGCGACCTCGCCCTTGTAGACCCAGACCTTCACGCCGATGCGGCCGAAGGTGGTCTTGGCCTCGTAGAAGCCGTAGTCGACGTCCGCACGCAGGGTGTGCAGGGGCACGCGACCCTCGCGGTAGAACTCCGAGCGCGACATCTCCGCTCCGCCGAGACGGCCGGAGCACTGGATGCGGATGCCCTTGGCGCCGCTGCGCATGGTCGTCTGCATCGCCTTGCGCATGGCACGGCGGAACTGCACACGACCGGCGAGCTGCTCGGCCACGCCCTGCGCGACGAGCTGGGCGTCGATCTCGGGGTTCTTGACCTCGAGGATGTTGAGCTGGACCTGCTTGCCGGTCAGCTTCTCGAGGTCGCCACGGATGCGCTCGGCCTCGGCGCCACGGCGACCGATGACGATGCCCGGACGCGCGGTGTGGATGTCCACACGGACGCGGTCGCGGGTGCGCTCGATCTCGACGCGGCTGATGCCGGCGCGGTCCATGCCCTTGGTGAGCATCTTGCGGATCTGGACGTCCTCACCGACGTAGCTCTTGTAGAGCTTGTCGGCGTACCACCGGCTCTTGTGGTCGGTGGAGATGCCCAGACGGAACCCGTGCGGGTTGATCTTCTGTCCCACTAGCGGTTCCCGCCCTTCTTCTTGGAGTTCTTCGCGGCTGCGGCGCCGCCGACCACGTCGGCGGGCTGCACGACCACGGTGATGTGGCTGCTGCGCTTGAGGATGCGGTTGGCCGCACCCTTGGCGCGGGGACGCCAGCGCTTCATCGTCGGGCCCTCGTCGACGCGCACGATGCTGACGACCAGGCTCGAACGGTCCAGGCCCTCGGTGCTCACGGCGTTCGCCGCGGCGCTGTCGACCAGCTTGTAGAAGTTCTCGGCCGCGGCCTGCGGCGCGAACTTCAGCAGGGCCAGGGCCGACTCGACGTCGACGCCGCGGACGAGGTCGCCCACGCGTCGTGCCTTCATCGGGGTGACCCGCACGTAGCGGGCGACCGCGAACGAGCCGGGCTGGTCGCCCAGCAGGCTCTCGCGACGGGCGCTCACGCCCTTGCGCTCCATGGTGCTCATCGCCTCCTGGCCTTTCGGTCGTCCTTCTCGTGCCCGCGGAAGGTGCGGGTCGGCGCGAACTCGCCGAGCTTGTGCCCGACCATCGCGTCGGTGACGAAGACCGGGACGTGCTTGCGGCCGTCGTGCACCGCGATCGTGTGACCGATCATGGTCGGCACGATCATCGAGCGGCGCGACCAGGTCTTGATCACGTGCTTGGTGCCGGCGTCGTTCTGCGCGTCGACCTTCTTGGTGAGGTGCCCGTCGACGAACGGGCCCTTCTTCAGACTGCGTGGCATCTCTTACCTATCCTCAGCGGCCGGTCTTGCGACGACGGACGATCAGCTGGTCACTGGCCTTGCGCTTGCGCGTACGGCCCTCGGGCTTGCCCCACGGCGAGACCGGGTGGCGACCACCGGAGGTCTTGCCCTCTCCACCACCGTGCGGGTGGTCGACGGGGTTCATCACGACACCGCGGACGGTCGGGCGCTTGCCCTTCCAGCGGTTGCGGCCGGCCTTGCCCCAGTTGATGTTGGCCTGCTCGGAGTTGCCGACCTCGCCGATGCTGGCGCGGCAGCGGACGTCCACGTAGCGCATCTCGCCCGAGGGGAGACGCAACTGGGCGCGGGTGCCCTCCTTGGCGACGAGCTGGACCTTGGCTCCGGCGGAGCGGCCCATCTTGGCGCCGCCGCCCGGACGCAGCTCGATCGCGTGGATCGTGGTGCCGACCGGGATGTTGCGCAGCGGGAGGTTGTTGCCGGGCTTGATGTCGGCCGCGGCGCCCGCCTCGACCGTCATGCCCTGGCGCAGGCCCTCAGGCGCAACGATGTAGCGCTTCTCGCCGTCGGCGTAGTGCAGCAGCGCGATGCGAGCGGTGCGGTTGGGGTCGTACTCGATGTGAGCGACCTTGGCCGGCACGCCGTCCTTGTCGTAGCGACGGAAGTCGATGATGCGGTAGGCGCGCTTGTGCCCACCGCCCTGGTGACGCGTCGTGATCCGGCCCTGGTTGTTGCGGCCGCCCTTCTTGGGCAGCGGACGCACCAGGGACTTCTCGGGCGTCGTGCGGGTGATCTCGGCGAAGTCGGCGACGGACGAGCCGCGACGGCCCGGAGTTGTCGGCTTGTACTTGCGGATAGCCATGTGTCAGATCCTCGGTCTCTCTGCCTCAGGCGCCCGGAGCGGAGAAGATGTCGATGCTCTGGCCCTCGACGACGCTGACGATCGCGCGCTTGGTGTCGGGGCGCTTGCCCTGGCCGTTGCGGGTGCGACGCGTCTTGCCCTTGCGGTTGATCGTGTTCACCGCGGTGACCTTGACGCCGAAGATGGTCTCCACGGCGATCTTGATCTCGGTCTTGTTCGAGTCGGGGTGCACGACGAACGTGTACTTGTTGTCGTCGAGCAGCCCGTAGCTCTTCTCGGAGACGACCGGCGCGAGGAGCACGTCGCGCGGGTCCTTGTGCAGGGTGCTCACTTGGCGTCCTCCTCGGTGGCGTCGGTCTCGGTGCTCTCGGTCGTCTCGGCCTTGGCCGCGGCCTTCTTGGCCGGCGCCTTCTTGGCCGGCGCCTTGGTCGCGGCGGCCTTCCTCGGCGCCGCGGCCTGCGGGGCCTCGGAGTCGACGACGGCGGCGCTCAGCTTGACCGTCTCGCCGCCGGAGGTGGCGCGCGTGGTGACGAACAGGTCGTAGGCGGCCTTGGTGAAGACCACGTCGTCGCTCTTGACGACGTCGTAGGTGTTCAGCTGGTCGACCGGCAGCAGGAGCAGGTTCGGCACGTTGCGCAGGCTCTTCAGCGTCACCTGGTCGTCGCGGTCGAGGACCACGAGCACCCGGTTGCGGGTGGTGAGGCTCTGCAGCGCGGCGACGGCGGCCTTGGTGGACGGCGCACCGTCGATGCCGAAGGTCTCGACGACGTGCAGACGGCCGGTGCGGGCCCGGTCGGAGAGAGCACCGCGCAGGGCGGCGGCCTTCATCTTCTTGGGGACCTTCTGCTCGTACGAGCGCGGCGTCGGGCCGTGGACGGTGCCACCGCCGACGTACTGGGGCGCACGGATCGAGCCCTGGCGCGCGCGGCCGGTGCCCTTCTGGCGGTAGGGCTTCTTGCCACCGCCGGACACCTCCCCGCGGGACTTGGTGTCGTGCGTGCCCTGGCGGGCCGCGGCCTGCTGGGCCACGACGACCTGGTGGATCAACGGGATGTTCACCTGGACGTCGAAGATCTCCTTGGGGAGGTCGACGTCGACGGTGGAGACGGCGCTCACTGGTCAGCCCCCTTCGCGGACTTCTTCGTGCTCGAGCGGATGACGAGCAGGCCGCCCTTGGGTCCGGGAACCGCACCCTTGATCAGGATGAGGCCCTTCTCCACGTCGACCGAGTGGATCTGCAGGCTCTGTGTGGTGACGGTGTCGGCACCCATGCGACCGGCCATGCGCATGCCCTTGAAGACACGACCCGGGGTGGCGCAGCCACCGATCGAGCCCGGCTTGCGGTGGTTGCGGTGGGCACCGTGGGAGGCGCCGACGCCGTGGAAGCCGTGACGCTTCATGACTCCGGCGAAGCCCTTGCCCTTGCTGGTGCCCGAGACGTCGACGATGTCGCCGCCGGCGAACACGTCGGGGGTGATCTCCTGGCCCAGCTCGAAGTCGCCGGTGCGGTCGGTGCGGATCTCGACCACGTGCCGGCGGGGCGTGACGCCCGCCTTGGCGAAGTGGCCGGCGCGCGGCTTGGTGACCTTGCGACCGTCGATCTCGCCGAAGCCGATCTGGACGGCGTCGTAGCCGTCGACGGGCTGGGTGCGGATCTGGGTGACGACGTTGGTGTCGGCGGCGACGACGGTCACCGGCACGACGCGGTTGTCCTCGGTCCAGGCCTGGGTCATGCCCAGCTTGCGACCGAGGAGGCCGCGGACGTCTGCCTTCTGGTGGCTCAGCTTGTTGCTCATCAGCGCATCAATCCTCAGAGCTTGATCTCGATGTCGACGCCGGCAGGAAGGTCGAGACGCATGAGCGAGTCGACCGTCTTGGGCGTCGGATCGATGATGTCGATGAGCCGCTTGTGGGTGCGCATCTCGAAGTGCTCGCGGCTGTCCTTGTACTTGTGCGGCGAACGAATGACGCAGAAGACGTTCTTCTCCGTGGGCAGAGGCACCGGACCCGCGACCTTGGCACCAGTGCGCGTGACCGTGTCGACGATCTTGCGCGCCGAGGTGTCGATCACCTCGTGGTCGTAGGCCTTGAGCCGGATGCGGATCTTTTGTCCCGCCATGGGCTTCCTTACCTTCTCTTCGTCCTGCCTGTCCTCGACCGCCCCCGGGCCGGGGACGATCGGCTGCTCGCCCGCACGACCCCCGAGGTCGGGCGTGTCGCACGGACCGCAGGGCGGTGAGTGACACGCTTTCTCGAGTTTGATCGTCGGACCCGACTTCTTCTCGGATCGGGCGGGACGCGACACCGTCAGGGCGACCTTCGCGTCCGGACCCCCGAGGGGTGGACACTGGCCAGCCGGCCGACGGCGCCCCGCGATTCCCGCCGGAGCAACCGCACTATCTTGACAGAGGTCGCCGGTGGAACACAAATCAGGGCCGACGTGGGTCGCGACACGCCTCAGTGGTGCACGTGGGTCTCGGTGCCGAGGTGTCCGGCGGGCTCGATCTGGAACGTCGAGTGCTCGACGTCGAAGTGGTCGGCCAGGCAGCCGCGGAGCCGGTCGAGCACGGCGTGGGCCTCGTCGAGGTCGCGCACGTCGTCGGCCACCACCACGTGCGCCGACATCACCGGCATGCCCGAGGTGATCGTCCAGACGTGCAGGTCGTGGACGTCGGCGACGCCGGCCGTGCCGACGATGTGGTCGCGCAGCTCGTCGAGGTCGACGTGGCGCGGCGTGGACTCGAGCAGCACCTCGACGACGTCGCGCAGCAGCGAGACCGCGCGCGGGACGATGAGCACCGCGATGGCCAGGGACGCGAGCGGGTCGGCCAGGTACCAGCCGGTGAGCGCGATGACGCTCGCCGCCACGATGACGGCGACGGAGCCGAGCGCGTCGCCCAGCACCTCGAGGTAGGCGCCACGGACGTTCAGGCTCTCCCCCGCCCCCGGCCGCAGCAGCCACAGGCCCACCAGGTTGGCCGCCAGGCCGAGGACGCCGGCCGCCAGCATCAGCGACCCGTCCACC
>NZ_JBMGQR010000108.1:0-10562 GCF_049059935.1 Solicola agrisoli
TGCACCACCGCGGGTGCGGGGCGCCGGCTCTGGTCGCTGATGCGGAGCAGCAGGGCGACGATCGCCCAGTTGGCGAGGATCGAGGAGCCTCCGTAGGACAGGAACGGGGTCGTCAGGCCGGTGAGGGGGATCAGGCGGGTGACGCCGCCGACGACGACGAAGACCTGGAGCGCGATCGAGACCGCGAGACCCGCGGCGAGCAGCTTGCCGAACCCGTCGCGGCAGATCAGGGCGATGCGCAGCCCGCGCTCGACGATCAGCCCGTACATCAGCAGGATCGCCATCAGACCGGCCAGCCCGAGCTCCTCGCCGAGCGAGGCGGCGATGAAGTCGGAGTAGGAGTAGGGCGTGATGTCGGGAGAGCCCTGACCCAGCCCGCGCCCGAGCAGACCGCCGTGCGCCATGCCGTAGAGGCCCTGGATGATCTGGAAGTTTCGGTCCTGGTCGGCGAACGGGTCGAGCCAGCCGTTGACGCGCACCTGCACGTGGCCGAAGGTCAGGAACGCGAAGTACGCGCCGCCGAGGAACAGGCCGCCGCCGACGACGAGCCAGCCGGGACGCTCGGTAGCGACGTAGAGCAGCACCACGAACAGGCCGAAGAACAGCAGCGACGAGCCGAGGTCGCGCTGGAAGACCAGCACGCCGAGGCTGACGAGCCACGCCGCGAGGATCGGGCCGAGGTCGCGGCCGCGCGGGAGGTCGACGCCGAGGATCCGGCGGCCCGCGAGCGCGAGGGCGTCGCGCTTGACCACCAGGTAGCCGGCGAAGAAGATCGCGAGCGCGATCTTGGCGAACTCGCCGGGCTGCAGGCCCATCGGGCCGATGCGGATCCAGATCCGGGCGCCGTTGATGTTCTGCCCAATCACCGGCAGCAGCGGCAGCACGAGCAGCACGAGGGCGAGCAGGCCGAAGGTGTAGGTCATCGACTGCAGGCGGCGGTGGTCGCGGACGACCAGCAGCACCACGACGAAGCCGACGATGCCGAGCGCCGTCCACACCAGCTGCTGGCCGGCGAACGTCTGCACGTCGCCGCCGCTCTTGTCGAGCCGCGCGAGGTCGATCCGGTAGATCATCGCCAGACCAAGGCCGTTGAGCGTGATGACCACGGGGAGCAGCACCGGGTCGGCGTACGGGGCGAAGCGACGCACGAGCAGATGGGTGACCAGCGCGACGCCGGCGATCGCTCCCCCGAGGCGGTAGGCGAAGCCGGGCACCTCGCCGCTCACGCCGATGCCCACGGCGCAGTACGCGCCGATGCAGATCACCACGGCCATGACGACGAGCAGCAGCTCGGCGTTGCGTCGCTTGCGGGGGGCGCCGACGGCGACCGGGACCGCGGACGGGCCTGACGGGTTGCTCATGGCGACACCCCGTCGCACTCGCTGCCGGGACTGCCGGCGGTGCTCGGGTCGGCGCAGCGTGCGGCGATCTCCTGCAGGTTCTGCACCGACCGGCGCGCGTCGGCGAGGCTGGAGGCCTCGATGCCGGACCTCACCTGCTGCTGCCCGAAGGTGGGCAGCGAGTCGACGGTGACGTCGGTGACCTCGTGCACGCGCTCGAGGTCGAGGAGCGGGACGTCGGCCTGGACGCCCTGGAAGATCGCGACGCGGCCGTCCGACTCGGCGACGAAGTACTGGTCCTGCGACCAGCCGTAGGCCCACCGTGCCGCGACGACCAGCACGAGGACGACCACGGCGAGGATCACGCCGCGCCGCAGCCAGCGCCACCGGCTCGGCGCCTGGGGCGCGTACCGGACCGCCTCGGGATCGACGTCCTCGCCGGCGGGGCCGTCGCCGTCCTCGTCGTCACGGTCGCCGGTGACGGCCGGCTGGGATGCCGTGGTGGACCGGTCGGACGGGGGACGCGGCTGCTCGGCCGCGGCGCCCACCAGCATCGGACGCCCGTCGGCGCCGGCGAGCGAGTCGTCCGCGGGCGCGTCGGCGAGGACCATCTCGGCGATGACGCAGGTGATGTTGTCGCCGCCGCCACCGGCCAGGCTGCGCTGGACGATGTCGACCGCGGCGTCGTCGATCGTCGCCGACGCGAGGGCCTCGGCGATCTGCGCGTCGTCGATGTAGTCCGAGACGCCGTCGCTGCAGAGCAGGTAGCGGTCGCCCTCCTGCGGCTCGACCATCGACAGGTCGGGGTCGGAGTCGTCCGAGCCCAGCAGGACGCGGATGATCAGCGAGCGGTGCGGGTGCGTGCGCGCCTCGGCGGGCGTGAGGCGGCCCTCGTCGACGAGGGACTGGACGAAGGTGTGGTCCTTGGTGATCTGCGTGAGCTCGCCGTCGCGGAACCGGTAGGCGCGCGAGTCGCCGATGTGGGCGAGCGCGAACCGGCTGCCGTCCCACAGCATCACGACGAGCGTCGTGCCCATGCCCTCGGTGGCCGGCTGCGACTCGATCACCTCGGCCAGGCGGTCGTTGGCGCGGTGGACGGCGCCGGCGACGGCCTCGGTGGCGTCGCCCTGGAGGTCGACGTCGAGCCGGCGCACCACGTTGACGGCCTCGGACGAGGCGAGCTCGCCGGCGACGGCCCCGCCCATGCCGTCGGCCAGGGCCAGCACCCGGCTGCTCGCGAAGGCGGAGTCCTCGTTGCTCGAGCGACGTCGGCCGACGTCGGTCATCGCCACGTAGCGGTACGTGAGCGCGCCGGTGGGCGAGGGGGTCTGGGTCATCGGCTACTTCTGCAGCTCGACGACGGTCTTGCCGAGGCGGACCTCGGTGCCGATCGCGATGGGCACCGGGGTGGTGATGCGCTGGCTGCCCAGGTAGGTGCCGTTGGTGGAGCCGAGGTCCTCGACGAACCAGTCCTCGCCGTTGGTGGCGAACCGCGCGTGCCGGGTCGAGACGTAGTCGTCGTCGAGCCGGATCGCGGCGTCGGTGCCGCGGCCGAGGATGATCGGCTGGTCCGAGATCGGGACGCTCTGACCCGCGTTGGGGCCCTGGGTGATCTGCAGCTTGCGGGGCTTGCCGCGGGCGGGCTTGCGCCCGCGGGGCGCCTTGGCGGCCTTGGTGCGGGTCTTGGGCACCTTGGGCTGGCGGCCGGGCTTGCCGGTGTCGACGCGTGCGCCGAAGATGTCGGACCGGATCACCGACACCGCCGACAGCACGAAGAGCCAGAGCACGGCGAGGAAGCCGAGCTTGATGAGCGTCAGGGTGATGTCGGACATCACAGCCCCCCGGAGCGTGCGGCGTGCGGGTTGCGCACGGTCAGGGTGGTGTTGCCGAGCAGGATCTGCGAGCCGTCGCGCAGCGGCGACTCGCCGTCCACCCGCTGGCCGTCGACGACGGTGCCGTTGGTGGAGCCGAGGTCGAGCACGCTGACGCTGACGTCCTGGCTGGTCACGGTCACCTTGATCTGGGCGTGACGACGTGAGACGCCGGGGTCGTTGATGCGCAGCTCGGCCTCCGAGCCGCGTCCGAGCACCACGCCGGGGGGCGACAGCGGGTGCCGCACGCCGTTGACCTCGAGCACCACCGGCGCCCGGTGGACGGCGGTCTCGGTCATGCGCTGCCCGGCGACCGGGGTGACGACCGCGTTGGCCTGGCTGCGGATGCGGAAGCGGCCGGTGCCGAGGTCGTCGTGCTGCTCGAAGCCGATGCGCAGCGGGCCGGCGAGCGTGTAGCTCTGCTCGGTGACGTGCTCGCGCACCAGGTTGCCCAGCTCACCCTCGAGCGTCTGGCCGTACGGCGCCAGGCGGTCATGGTCGCCGGGCGACAGCTCGACGGTGAAGTCGTTGGGGACGAGCATGCGTCCGCGGGAGAGCACCTGCGCGTGGTTGTCGATCTCGCGCTGGAGCGCCGCCGCGATCTCCACGGGCTGCACGGCGCTGCGGAACGCGCGGGCGAAGGCGCCGGTCACGACGTTCTCGAGGCGCTGCTCGAAACGCTGCAGCACGCCCACGGTTCTCCTCCTCGCCACGGCACAGTCGTGCCCGCCCACGGGTCCGTGAGGCGGATGCTCCCGCCGATCGTATCGGGCCACGCACGTCGGTGCGGCGTCGCGCAGCGACGACACGCCTCAGCGGGGGAGTCGCACCGTCACGGTGGTGCCGGTGCCGGGCACGCTGACCACCGAGATCCGGCCCCCGTGGCCCTCGACGATGGCCCTGCTGATCACTAGGCCGAGGCCCACGCCGGGGATGGCCTGTCGCTCGACCTCGCGGGCGCGGAAGAACTTGGTGAACAGCTCGCGCTGGTCGTCCTCGGAGATCCCCATGCCGGTGTCGACGACCTCGACCACCACCTCGTCGTCGTCGGGGTGGACGCGGGCCGTCACCGTGCCCCCCTCGAGGGTGTACTTGACGGCGTTCGACACCAGGTTGTCGACGACCTGGGCGATGCGCCCCGGGTCCAGACGCATCGGCGCGACGGGCACGGCCTCGGTGACCAGCTGCACCCCGGCGGCGTCGGCCCGCACGCGGGCGGAGTCCATGGCGCGGGCGACGATCTCCCCCAGGTCGGACTCGACGGGCGTCAGACGCATCCGGCCCCCCTCGGCCTGGGCCACGGTCAGCAGGTCGGTGACGAGCGACAGCAGCCGGTCGGCGTTGCGCCCCACGATGTCGAGGTGGCGGCGCAGCCGCGGCGGCACCTCCTCGTCCTCCTCGAGCAGCTCGAGGTAGCCGATGATCGAGGTCAGCGGGGTGCGGAGCTCGTGGCTGACCGAGGCGACGAAGTCGTCCTTGGCCTGCACGGCCAGCACCCGGTCCGTCACGTCGTGGTAGACCATCACGGCGCCGCGCAGGTCGCCGTCCGGGCCCAGGATCGGCTGGGCGGAGACCGACGCCGCGATCTGGCGGCGTCGGTGCACGCCGTACCAGAGGGTGCGGTCGGTGAACGCCTCGCCGCGGGTGGCGGCCACGGTCGGCATGTCCTCGTGCCGGACGCGCGTGGTGCGGTCGGCCTCGAACAGGTGACCGTAGGAGTCCCCCGCGTTGGACGTCGTCGCGCCGATGGCCGCGCGCATGCGGTGGAGCGCCGGGTTCATGGAACGGAACTCGCCGTCGGCGTCCAGGACGAGCACACCGGTCTCGAGGACCTCGAAGACGGTGTTGAGCAGCTCGGCGCTGTCCTGGGAGGCCGCGGCGGCGGTCTCGAGCTCGTTCGTGGTCGCGCGCAGCGCGTCGTCCTGGTCGTCGCGCAGGTCCTGGGTCATGCAGACGGCGTTGGCGACGGTGAAGACCGCCAGGGGCACCACGAAGCCCGACCCGCCCGTCCCCGGGAGCGCGGACGTGGCGGCCAGCACCGACGTGAGCACGAACGCGCCGCCGGCGACGAGGGTGGCCCCCACGACCCCCGGCCAGCGGAACCACAGCCCGAGCCAGATGGCGGGCACCACCGTCACCAGGCCCATGCCGGTGACACCGGGACCGGCGGCGTCCATGAGGCAGACCGCGCCGATGGTGACCAGGGGCAGACCGGCGGGCCACCACGGGGACAGTCGGCTCCAGGTGACGGCGAAGGCGGCCGCCTGGCACACCAGGACCGTCACGAGCGCCGCGGCGAACAGGCGGGGCGACTCGTACCGGCCCACGACGAGGTGCTCGACCACCGTGACCACCAGGACCACGGCGGTCACCGAGCTCTGGCACAGGCGCACGGCCGGGTCGCCGTTGGTGCGGAGCACGTCCGCGGAGAGCGCGGTCAGCGGCGAACGGGTCTGCACGCGACCTACTATCCACCAGATGGATGAGGTGTGGTCGTCGCGGAGGCACCGAGGACCGCGGTCCGGAGGCGCCGGCACTGCCTGTTAGACTCCTGTCGGTCGTGCGGTGAACACTGCACGATGCATCTCCGTGGTGCCGCGCGCGGGTGGCGGAATGGTAGACGCGCTGGCTTCAGGTGCCAGTGTCCGAGAGGGCGTGGGGGTTCGAATCCCCCCTCGCGCACCACGGCCGGTCAGACCGGCTCGCACAGGCCCCCAGGTCACGACCTGGGGGCCTGTCGTCCGTCTGGGGCAGGATCTCGCCGGTCCCTCCTCCAGGTGGGCGTGCGTCACCGGGCGATTGCGGCAAGTCGTGCATCTCGGCGGGGCGGCGCTCCGATACTGACCGGCATGACGCTGGCCGAGGTGGGATGGGTGCTGCGCACGGCCCGTGCCTACGCCGCCGACCCCGACCTGCGCGTCGCGTCCCGGTTCGCGGCGGGCGACGCCGTCGTCCCCCCGGTGAACCCGTCGCAGGTCACCCGGTGGGAACGGGGCACCACGCCACCGTCGTACGACGTGGTGCGTCGGTACGAGACGCTCTGCGGCGTCTCGCCGGGGCGCCTGGTGGCGGCGGTCGACCTGGTGCACCGCGACGACGAGCCGCACCGGGCCGCCCCCCGGCTGCGGCGGCCGATGCCGCCGGACCCGGTCGCATCCGCCGAGCCGTTGCTCGAACGGGCGCTCGCCGACGAGGTGATGACCGGCAGCGACTGGGACCGGCTGTCGCTGCTCGTCGGGCGCCTCGACCAGGTGCTGATGCCGCCGGCGCAGTGGTACGCGCTGCTCTCCCGCGGCCTGGTCGAGATGGCGGTCAGCGTCGGTGTCCCCTACCTGCAGCGGGCCGAGTCCATGGCCCGGCTGGCCGGCCACCCGCGCGCGTCGGAGGCGGCCCACGAGCTGGTCCGTGACGTGCTCACCGACGCCGACTCCCAGGTCTTCAGCGAGGCGGCCGCCCTGCTGAAGCACTTCGCGCACCCCGGGGCCGGCGAGATGGTCGTCGCCTCGATGAGGTCGCCCGTCTCGCCCAACGCGCTGCGCGCCTCGCTGTTCGCGGTGGCCGGCCTGCTGCGCGACCGTCGTCTGACCTCCGACCAGGCGGTGGCGGCGGTGCAGGTCGCCCTCGAGCGCTGTCGCGACCAGACGCAGCCCTACCGGGTGCGGCGCAGCGCGGCCGACGTCCTGAGGGCGCTCTCGAGCTCGGCGCGTCGACGGATCGCCGTCGAGCTGGCCCAGCGGCCCGAGCAGCTCGCGGTGGCCTCGATCGTCGCCGGGGACGGACCGCTCGCCCGCGAGACCGCGTCGGCCACGCGGGCGCGCATCGTCGACCGCCTCACGACGCGGCTCGGCCTGGGGGTGGACGACGACGTGCAGCTGGTGGACCTGCTCGACCGGCTGTCCACCGAGACCAACGACGACCGGCGCGCGAACGCCCTGCAGCTGCTGATGGTGCTGCCCTTCGGGCGCACCGTCGGCCAGGCGTACGTCGGCGAGCTCGAGGCGTCGATGGTCGCCGACGACCCGACCCGCGTGCACGAGGCGCTCGGCGTCCTGATGTGCCTGGCTCCCGGCGACGACCTGAGGCTGCTGCTCGACCTCGCCGTCCGCGACGTCTCCGCCGGACGCGACCGCGACCAGGCGGCGATCGAGGCCTGCTGGGCGGTCGGCAACGCCAAGTTCGCCCCGGTGGACGCCGCCCTGGTGACGCGGCGGGTCCGCGGGGCCGTCGACGACGCACTGGCCGGACGCCGTGCCGCACCGCCCACCCTGCTCGAGGCCTGGGGCTACGTCCTGGGACGTCTCGGCACGCTCCCGCCGCTGGCCGACACCCCGACCGACGAGTCCGGTCGGGCCTGGCGGCGGGCCCACCGGTGGTGGACGTCGCTGCCGCCCCACGTCGAGGTCGCTGCCCGCGAGGTCTGAGCGCCAGGTGCGACCGGGAACACCTGGCGCGCGACTGTGGTTGAAATGTAAACTACAGGAGCCGGGCGAGCGTCCGGCACGAGCAGGGGAGCGACCACCATGCAGTTCGGAGTGTTCTCGGTCGGCGACGTCACGCCCGACCCCACGAACGGCACCGTCCCCACCGAGGGCGACCGCATCCAGGCGATGGTCACCATCGCGAAGAAGGCCGAGGAGGTCGGGCTCGACGTCTTCGCGACGGGCGAGCACCACAACCCGCCCTTCATGACGTCGTCCCCGACGACGATGCTCGGGTACGTCGCCGCGCAGACCGAGCGCCTCGTCCTCTCGACGTCGACGACGCTCATCACGACGAACGACCCGGTGAAGATCGCCGAGGACTTCGCGATGCTGCAGCACCTGGCCGGCGGCCGCGTCGACCTGATGATGGGCCGCGGCAACACCGGCCCGGTCTACCCCTGGTTCGGCAAGGAAATCCGCAAGGGACTCGAGCTCGCGGTCGAGAACTACCACCTGCTGCACCGGCTGTGGCGCGAGGACGTCGTGGACTGGCAGGGCCGGTACCGCACGCCGCTGCAGGGCTTCACCTCCACGCCCCGCCCGCTCGACGGCGTCCCGCCCTTCGTCTGGCACGGCTCGATCCGCACCCCCGAGATCGCCGAGCAGGCCGCGTACTACGGCGACGGGTTCTTCCACAACCACATCTTCTGGCCGATGGAGCACACCCGGCAGATGGTGCAGCTGTACCGCGAGCGGTACGAGCACCACGGCCACGGCAGCGCCGACCAGGCGATCGTCGGGCTCGGCGGGCAGGTGTTCATGGCCCGCAACAGCCAGGACGCGGTGCGGCAGTTCCGTCCGTACTTCGACCACGCCCCGGTCTACGGCGGCGGGCCGTCCCTCGAGGACTTCTCGCGCCAGACCCCGCTCACCGTCGGGAGCCCCCAGGAGGTCATCGAGCGGACGCTCACCTTCCGCGAGAACGTCGGCGACTACCAGCGCCAGCTGTTCCTGGTCGACCACGCCGGGCTGCCGCTCAAGACCGTGCTGGAGCAGCTCGACCTGCTCGGCGAGGTCGTGCCGGTGCTGCGCCGCGAGCTGGACGCGATGCGTCCGGCCCACGTCCCCGACGCGCCCACGCACGCCTCGCTCGTCGCCGCCCGCGACGCGGCCGCCGTCGCGGCGCCCGAGACCGTCGGGGCGACCCGATGAGCCCGCGCACGATCGCGGTGGTCTCCGCCGGCCTGAGCACGCCGTCGTCCACCCGGCTGCTCGCCGACCGGCTCGCCGCCGGGGTGGCCGATGCGGCCACCGTCCGGGGCCTCGACGTCCGCACGCCGGTGGTCGAGGTGCGCGACGTGGCGCACGAGCTGACCGACCGCCTGCTCACCGGCTTCGCGACCGGCGACCTCGCGTCCGCGCTCGAGACCGTCGGGGGCGCCGACGGCGTCGTCGCGGTGACCCCGGTGTTCAGCGCGTCGTACAGCGGGTTGTTCAAGTCGTTCTTCGACGTCCTCGACGAGCGGGCGCTCGCCGGGGTGCCGGTGCTCGTGGGGGCGACGGGCGGCAGCGTCCGGCACTCGCTCGCGATCGACCACGCGGTGCGTCCGTTGTTCTCCTACCTCGGTGCGCTCGTGGTGCCCACCGGCGTCTACGCGGCCTCGGCCGACTGGGGCTCGGCCGAGGACGGCGCCGAGCTCGCACGACGGGTCGAGCGGGCGTCCGGCGAGCTGGTCGACCTCGTGGCCGGCCGTCCGGCACGCACGGCCGCCGACCCGTTCGCGGTCACCGACTTCGCCAGGCTGCTCGGCGGTCGGTAGCGCTCAGAGCGTGCGGAACCGGGCGAGGTGACCGACGTCGGTGTTCCCCACGCGGTAGAAGGCGCCCGAGACCCACAGGTAGCCGCCGATGACGGTGACGCCGTTGATCCCGTTGTTGCGGCCGTCGCGGTTGCGGCCACGGCCGAAGAAGTCGGCCGAGGCCGGCATCCACCGCACCTGGTGACCGTCGGCGAGGGACAGGAAGGCGCCCATCGTGCCGCAGTTGCGACTCCCGCACCCGCGGGAGTCGAGCGGGATGTTGCCCTTGCTGCGGTGGAACCCGACGAACAGCCGTCCCTCGACGATCGCGCAGGCCTGCGCGTCGCCGTCGGTCTCGCGGAACCAGGCCTGGCGGCCCGTGCGACGGCTGATCGCCCGCACGCCGTTCTTGATCCCGCCCTCGCACAGGATGACCCGCTTGCGCTTGGCGTCGTGCACGATCGCGCCCGGGTTGGCCCCGCTGTAGCTGCTGCAGCCGCGGTTGCGGGGGATGGCGGTGCGGAACGACTTCCTGGACGCGACCCGGCCCGTGCGGGGATCCACCTTGGCGACGCCGTGGTTCCGGGCGACGGTCCCGTCGGTGCCCTTGACGGCGTTGAAGAACCCCCCGACGTAGACGCTGCCGGCGGCGTAGGTGGCGGTCTTGACGCCGCCGCAGACCGAGCGCACGGTCCAGCGCACGTCGGCGGTGCTGGGCGAGACGCTGAGCAGGCGTCCGCCGGTGGACACCAGGACCTGCTTGGGCGAGGGTGCGAGGCCGGTGACCGGGCTGGACGACGGCACCTGCCACGACGTGAGCGACCGCTTCAGCCCACTGCCTCGCCGAACCAGCGTGATCATGGCCGAGCGGCGGCGCTGCTTGCCGAACACGCGGGTGAAGCTGCCGCCGAGGTACACCCGGGCGGTGGCGCCGCCGCGGCAGAGCACCGACTGCACGAACCCGCTGTCGTAGCGCTCGCCGTTCTTGGTGGCCGGCTTGCCCGACACGTCGATGCTGGAGAGCCTGGCCCCCGTGGCCGCGTCGAGGACGAACACCCGGGTGACGCCCCGGCCGCGGGCACCCGCGGCGTAGGCGGTGACGTCTCCGCTCGCGACGACCACCCGGCGGCC
>NZ_JBMGQR010000109.1:0-9995 GCF_049059935.1 Solicola agrisoli
GTCACCGCGACGAGCGCGACGCCGGCGGCCACGCCCGCGATCGTCGACCACGACAGGATCTGCAGCGGCGTGAACCGGTCGAGCAGCACCGGGTTGAGCTGGGAGAAGACCACCAGCACCAGCGCGTTGGCGCCGAACACGAAGCCGAAGGTGCGCTCGCTCAGGCCGTAGACGTCCTGCAGCACGAACGAGGCGCCCGAGACGTAGGCGAAGATCGCGGCGAACATCAGGCCCGCGGTCAGCACCAGCGCGACGAACGTGCGGTCGCGCAGCAGCGAGCCGTAGGTCGAGACCGTGCTGCGCACGTGCAGCGGACGACGTCGCGACGGGGGCAGGCTCTCGTCCAGGAACAGACCGGCGACGAGGACCAGGACGGCCGCGGCCGCGCCGAGCACCCAGAAGATCCCGCGCCAGGTCGTGAAGCCCAGGATCAGCCCGCCGAACGTGGGGGCGAGCACGGGCGCGACGCCGATGACGAGCACGAGGCGCGAGAGCATCCGTGCGGCGGCCGAGCCCTCGAACAGGTCGCGCACCATCGCCATCGCGGTGACGGCGAGCGCGGCACCGGCGAGGCCCTGCACGACGCGGGCGGTGGTGAGCAGCGCCAGGCTCGGGGCGAGCGCGCACGCCACCGACATGACGACGTGCAGCACCAGGCCCGACAGCATCACGCGACGCCGGCCGTAGGCGTCCGACACCGGACCGAGCACGAGCTGTCCGAGCGCGAGCCCGGCGAGCATCGCGGTGAGCGTCACCTGCGCCCCGGCCTGGCTCGCGCCGAGGTCGTCGGCCAGCGCGGGCAGCGCCGGCAGGTACATGTCGATGCTGAGCGGGCCGATCGCGATGACGGCGCCGAGCACCAGCACGAGCTGGACGTAGCGGCGCCCCACCGGTGCCACCGCGGCGTCCGGTCGTGCGCTGGTCACGGGGTCGGCGACGGGCGCGTCGACGGAGGTCGCGGGCTCGGGCGTCATGGTTGCAGTCAACCGCCGGTGTCGACCGGTTTGTTCCCCCGGGCCGACGGTCCGGTGCCCACGACGTGACCCACGCCACGCCGAACCGCCCCATCTCGCATAGCCTGACGCAGACGCAGTCCCGAGCGCAGGAGGTCGTGTGGTCAAGCAGGTCGAGCAGCTGGACCGCGTCGTGATCCGCTTCGCCGGCGACTCCGGCGACGGCATGCAGCTCACGGGCGACCGCTTCACCCAGGAGACGGCGGCGTTCGGCAACGACCTGTCGACTCTGCCCAACTTCCCCGCCGAGATCCGCGCGCCCGCCGGCACGCTGCCGGGCGTCTCGTCGTTCCAGCTGCACTTCGCCGACCACGCGGTGCTGACGCCGGGCGACCGTCCCGACGTCCTCGTCGCGATGAACCCCGCCGCCCTGCGCGCCAACCTCGCCGACCTGCGCGCCGGCGGCACGCTCATCGTCGACAGCCACGACTTCACCCGGCGCAACCTCGCCCGCGCCGGCTACGACCACGACCCGCTCGAGGGCGACGAGCTGGCGTCGTACCAGGTGCACGCGCTCGACCTGACGGGCCTCGCGACGGGCGCCGTCGACGGGTTCGGCCTGTCGCGCAAGGACGCGAGCCGCACCAAGAACATGTTCGCGCTCGGCCTGCTGTCGTGGATGTACGGCCGCCCCGTCGAGGGCACGATCGAGTACGTCCAGAACCGGTTCGCGTCCAAGCCCGACGTCGCGAGCGCCAACATCGCGTCGTTCCGGGCGGGCTGGAACTACGGCGAGACCACCGAGGCGTTCGCGGTCTCGTACGAGGTCGCGCCCGCGCCGATGCCCCCCGGCCGCTACCGCAACATCACCGGCAACCTGGCGCTCGCGTACGGCATCGTCGCCGCCGGGCGGCTGTCCGGGCTGCCGGTGTTCCTGGGCGCCTACCCGATCACCCCGGCCAGCGACGTCCTGCACGAGCTGTCGAGACACAAGTCGTTCGGCGTCACCACGTTCCAGGCCGAGGACGAGATCGCGGGCGTCGGCGCGGCCCTCGGCGCCGCGTATGGCGGGCACCTCGCGTTCTCGAGCACCTCGGGGCCGGGCGTCGCGCTCAAGAGCGAGACCATCGGGCTGGCCGTCATGCTCGAGGTGCCGCTCGTCGTCGTCGACGTGCAGCGCGGCGGCCCGTCCACCGGCCTGCCCACCAAGACCGAGCAGGCCGACCTGCTGCAGGCGATGTTCGGACGCAACGGCGAGGCGCCCGTCCCGGTCGTGGCGCCGTCGTCGCCGTCGGACTGCTTCGACGCCGCTATCGAGGCCGCCCGCATCGCCGTCACCCACCGCACGCCGGTGATGCTGCTGTCGGACGGGTACCTCGCCAACGGCTCCGAACCCTGGCACGTCCCCGACGTCGACGACCTGCCGCGCATCGACCCCGCGTTCGCCGACGGGCCCAACACCCCCGAGGGGTTCGCGCCGTACGCCCGCGACCCCGAGACGCTCGCTCGTCCGTGGGCACCGCCGGGCGTCGCCGGGCTGGAGCACCGCATCGGCGGCATCGAGAAGTCCGACCTCAGCGGCGACATCTCCTACGACCCCGAGAACCACGACCTGATGGTCCGCACCCGCCAGGCCAAGGTCGACGCCGTCGCGGCGTCCATCCCGCCCACCGAGGTCGACGACCCCACGGGCGACGCGCGCATCCTCGTCCTCGGCTGGGGGTCCACCAAGGGACCGATCGCCGCGGGCATCCGGCTCGCGCGGGCCGAGGGCACCGCGGTCGCGCAGGCGCACGTCCGCCACCTCAACCCGCTGCCGCCCGACCTCGGCGACCTGCTGCGCGCCTACGAGCGCGTCGTCGTCCCCGAGATGAACCTCGGCCAGCTGTCGATGCTGCTGCGCGCGAAGTACCTCGTCGACGTCCGCGGCCACGACAAGGTGCGCGGCATGCCGTTCGGCGCCGACGAGCTGGCCCAGGTGATCTCCGAGCACGCGCTCGACCTGGCGCACCACGACGAGGAGGAGGCCCGATGACCACCGACCTGCCCATGCCCACGCTCGCCCGCGACGGCCTCGACGGCGTGCCCACCACCGACGCCGAGCAGAACCGCAAGGAGTTCACCTCGGACCAGGAGGTGCGCTGGTGCCCCGGCTGCGGCGACTACGCCGTGCTCGCCGCGGTGCAGGGCTTCCTGCCCGAGCTCGGTCTGCGCCGCGAGAACATCTGCTTCGTCTCGGGCATCGGCTGCTCGAGCCGCTTCCCGTACTACCTCGACACCTACGGCCTGCACTCCATCCACGGACGCGCGCCGGCGATCGCGACGGGCCTGGCCACCGCGCGTCCCGACCTGTCGGTCTGGGTGGTGACGGGCGACGGCGACGCGCTGTCCATCGGCGGCAACCACCTCGTCCACGCGCTGCGACGCAACGTCAACCTGACGATCCTGCTGTTCAACAACCGCATCTACGGCCTCACCAAGGGCCAGTACTCCCCCACGTCCGAGATCGGGCTGGTCACCAAGTCCACCCCGATGGGCTCGGTCGACACGCCGTTCAACCCCGTCAGCCTGGCGCTGGGCGCCGAGGCGACGTTCGTCGCGCGCACCGTCGACTCCGACCGCAAGCACCTGACGTCGGTGCTGCGCGAGGCGGCCGCGCACCGCGGTGCGTCGCTGGTGGAGATCTACCAGAACTGCCCGATCTTCAACGACGGCGCGTTCGACGCCGTCAAGGACGCCGGCACGCGCGACGAGGCGATCATCCCGCTGGTGCAGGGCGAGCCCATCCGCTTCGGCGCCGGGGGCCGTCACGGCGTGGTGCGCTCGGCGACGGGCGGCGTCGAGGTCGTCGACGTGCCGGACGACGCCGACGACGCGTGGCTGTCGCGGCTGCTCGTGCACGACGCGCACGCCGACGACCCCACCCAGGCGTTCGCGCTGTCGCGTCTCACCGACGCGGGCCACCTCGAGCGCGCGCCCGTCGGCATCTTCCGCCAGGTCGAGCGGCCGACGTACGACGACCTCGCGCGCCAGCAGGTCGAGACCGCCGTCGGCACCAGCGGCCCCGGCGACCTCCAGTCGCTCCTCGACGGCCCCGACACCTGGACGGTGTTGTAGCCGCGCGCGCCCAGGTGTTCGATGGGGTCATGTCCGTCGAGCTGACCTCGCACCTGCGGTCCGTCGCGCGCGAGCTGCGCCACGAGCCCACCCCCAAGCGCGTCCGCGCCTACTCCGGCGGCGAGCTCGTGCTCGACTCGCGCCGCGCCCGTCTGGTCTGGGAGCCGCGGCACGTCGTCGCGCTCTACGCGGTGCCCGCCGACGACCTCGCCGGCTCCGCGGCGAGCGACCGGCCGGTGGAGCCGGCGCCCGACGGTCACGGGCCGGTGTTCCCGAACGTCCCCTTCGCCGCGCACACCGCCACGGGCAGGCCGCTCGACCTCCTCGCCGGTGGCACGACCCTCGCGGGCGCCGGTTTCGCGCTCGACGACCTCGACGGCTACGTGCTCGTCGACTGGGACGCGCCCGACGAGTGGCGCGAGGAGGACGACGTCGTCGTCGGCCACCCCCGCGACCCGTTCCACCGCGTCGACGTGCGTCAGGGCTCGGACGAGGTGGTGGTGACGCACGACGGCGTCGAGCTCGCACGGTCCACGCGTCCCAGGCTCGTCTTCGAGACGCAGTTCCCCACCCAGCACTACCTGCCCGCCGCCGACGTGCGCACCGACCTGCTGACGTCGACCGACACGTCCACCACCTGCGCCTACAAGGGCGTCGCGTCGTACCTCGCTCACGACGGTCTGGCCGACGTCGCCTGGGGCTACGCGCACCCGTTCCCCGACGCGGCCGACCTCGCCGACACCTGGTGCTTCGACGGCTCCAAGGTCGACGTGACGGTCACCCCGGCCTGACCGACGGGCCCGTCGCCCCCCGGGCGTAGTCTGCGCCGGTGGACGAGTCGCGCCGGGGTTTCCTGTTCGGCGTCGGCGCCTACCTGTGCTGGGGCCTGTTCCCGCTCTACTGGCCGCTGCTCGAGCCCGCCGGTGCCGTCGAGGCGCTGTCGCACCGCGTCGTGTGGTCGCTGGTGTTCGTGGTCGTCCTGGTCACGGCGGTCCACCGCTGGAGCCTGCTGCGCGCGGTGCTGCGCCAGCCGCGCAAACTGCTGCTGGTCCTCGTCGCGTCGGTGGTGATCGCCTTCAACTGGGGCGGGTTCATCTGGGGCGTCAACAACGGCTATGTCATCGAGGTCTCGCTCGGGTACTTCATCAACCCGCTGGTGACGATCCTCATCGGGGTGGTCGTGCTCCAGGAGCGGCTGCGCCCGGTGCAGTGGGCGGCGCTCGCCCTGGCGTTCCTGGCGGTCGTCGGGCTCACCGTCGACTACGGACGTCCGCCGTGGCTCGCGCTGCTGGTGGCGTTCTCGTTCGGCACGTACGGGCTGATGAAGAAGAAGCTCGACCTCGGCGCCACCGAGGGGCTGGCCCTGGAGACGATGCTGCTCGCCCCCGTCGCGCTGGGCTACCTGGTCTGGCTGCACCTGACGGGCGACGGCACCTTCGGCTCCGAGGGTCTGCCCCACGCGCTGCTCCTGGTGGGCACCGGGCTCGTCACCGCCGTGCCGCTGCTGATGTTCGGCGCCGCCGCCACGCGCGTCAGCCTGACGACGATCGGGCTGCTGCAGTACATCGCCCCGACGCTGCAGTTCGTCCTGGGTCTCGTCGTCTTCGGCGAGGACATGACGCCGACCCGCTGGCTCGGCTTCGCGCTGGTCTGGACCGCGCTGGCCATCATCACCACCGAGGCCGTGGTCAACCGGCGTCGGGTGCTGCGCCACGCCGCCGAGGCCGCCACCGCCTGACCGCGATCCGCCGATCCGCGGCTACCCGTCCGCCGACCCGCGTCGCACCGACCGACGGATCGGTAGCCGTGGATCGGCGGATCGCGGGTGGGTGGGTGGGGGCAGTCAGTGGGTCTGGGGGTCGTGCACCCGGCGGCCCTCGGCGGTGACCCCGCGGACGACGAGCTCGGCTCGCACGATCGTGCCCTCGGCGGTGCTCATGATCGACAGGTCGTCGCTGATGGCGCGCACGAGGTAGAGCCCGCGTCCGCGCTCGCTGTCCATGCCGGGCAGCCGGCGGCCGAGGTCGTCGATGCTGGCGACACCGGGGCCGTCGTCGGACACCTCGACGACCACGCGGCCGGTCTGCATCTGCACGCTCATCGTGACGACGCCGCGCGCGACGGAGGCGGCGTTGGCGAGCAGCTCGGCGGCCACGAGGACCGCGTCGTCGGACTCCACCTGGTGCGCCATCAGCCAGGTGCCGAGCTCGCGACGCATGGTGCGCACGCCCTCGGGCTCGGGCGGCTCGAGGCGCCAGCGACGGTCGGTCTCGACGGCGGTCTGGCGGGTGCGGCGCAGCACCAGCGCGAGGGTGTCGTCGCGACGGTCGGCGCCGGCCAGCGAGCGGCGGACGAGCTCGTCGGCGTAGTGCTGGGAGGGCATGTGCGAGACCTCGGCGGCCACCCGCACGAGCGAGTCCATGCCCTCGATGATGTCCTTGCGCGCCTCGATCAGGCCGTCGGTGTACAGCACCACCGAGTCGTGCACCTCGAGGGTGATCGTGGCGACGTTGTCGCTGCCGACGCCCGGCCAGCCGATCGCACCGCCGGTGGCGGCGAGCTGGGTGACCTCGCCGCGCGAGCCCACCACCAGGGCCGGCGGGTGGCCGCCGGAGACGACCTGCAGGCGGCCGGTGCGGGGGTCGTACCGCGCCACGACGACCGTGGCCACGAGCTCGGAGTCCTGCGCCCCCAGCAGCTCGTCGGTGCGGCGCACCACGTCGACGAGCTCGGTGCCGTCGAGCGCGACGAACCGCAGCATGTGCATGACGGTGAGCGCGTCCTTGGTCGCGGTGACGCCGTGCCCGAGCACGTCGACGACCGCGACGTGCAGCTCACCCGACGGCAGCTCGTGCCAGTCGAACAGGTCACCGCCGGTGGGCGAGGCGGGGTCGGAGGCGACGTAGGCCACCGCGATGTCGGCACCCTCGACGGCGGGAGGCTCGGGTGCGACGGCCTGCTGGAGGTGGTCGACGACGAGCCGCTGCGCCGCCTGCGCCTCGACGAGGGCGCGGAACTGCTCGCGCAGCTCCTCGTACTCCTCGGCGGGGGTGACGTCGCGCGCGACGACGACGAGCGTCTGGCGCCCGTGCGAGTCGGTGCCCGACGTGGCCGAGCACGACAGCCGTCCCTGCTCGCCCGCGGCGGTGGTGATGAGGATCTCGCGCGGCAGCGACGGCATCGACACCCAGTTGGTGAAGTCGACCGGCCGGCCCGCCGCGGTGCGGGCGCCGAGCACCCGCATGACGTCGCGGCGTCCCTTGAGGTCGGTCTGGGGGAAGCCGGTGATGCGCTCGCACGCGTCGTTCCAGGTGAGCAGGCTGCCGTCGTCGGCGAGGGTGAAGATGCCGTCCGAGGTGGTGCTGATGATCTGGTTGAGCGTGCGCTCCTGGTCGATCACGCTCTCGAGCAGCCGGCCGCGGGCCAGCGTGTGCCCCGTCTCGCGGGCCAACGCCTCCAGGACGGCCAGCTCGGCCTGCCCGGTGCCCTCGAAGCCCACCTGGTCGAAGACCACGAGCGCACCGGTGGGCTCGCCCTTCTCGTCGACCATCGGGGCGCTGCTGCTCTCGCGCCACCCGGCGTCGGCGAGCGCGGAGGCCAGGTGCCCGGTCTCACCGGCTCGCAGCCGGATCGGCCCGGTCTCGACCGCGAGCAGCCGCTCGATCGCGCTGGCGACCCGGTCGGGACGCTGCGGTCCGTCGGTGCCGGGGACGTCGTCGGTGCCGCTCACGTAGGTCACGACCCCGTCGTCCTGGCGGAGCACCAGGGCCGCGGCGCCGCTGTCGAAGCTCGTGCGGACCTCGGCCAGGTAGGCGTGGACGCCGTCGAGCGGGTTGATCGGCCGGGAGAGCTTCTCCGCGGCCGCCCGGAGCCCGGACAGCCGGCGACCGTCGGTCTGCGCCGCCGCGTACTGGCGCAGGACGTAGTGCAGGAGCACCAGCGGCGCCGGGAAGAGCACGGTCGCGGCGGGGTGTCCCTTGGCCGCCAGGACGAAGAGCAGGCCGAACAGCAGGTTGACCGAGAAGCTGAGCAGCGTCGTGCCCAGCACCGGACGCAGCCCGGCGAGCGCGCGACGGACCGGCAGGTCCTCGGCCACGGACCGCACGCCCGTGGTAGCCGCGACGTTGACGACGTTGACCACCAGGATCGTCAGCACGAAGACGCCGAGCGAGCGCAGCGAGAGGAAGGGGCCCTGCAGCAGGCGGTCGGCCACCAGGCTCCCGGCCGCCGCGGCCAGCATCCACTGGCCGGTGTTGAAGGCGGCCTTGACCGGCTGGGTCCGGCGGAAGACCGCGCACCCGAGCTGGACGACGCCGACCACCGAGACGACGACCACCATGGGGAACGCGAAGATCAGCGGTGCCAGCAGCGCGTCGAAGAGGGTCAGCGCGTCGACCGACGAGCGCCGCCGGAACCGCACCCGCAGCAGCTCGGCCGCGACGAGCCCGACGGCGAGGACGGGGAGCGTCTCGAGGGGCAGGCTGAACGGCGGCTGCGCGTCGAGGTAGAGGCCGATGCCGATGACGACGGCGGTGAACGCGTAGACGGCTGCGATGTAGACCCGCAGCCGCTGTTGCATGCGTGTGGCTGTCACGGCTCACCGCCGGCAGCAGCCACGGTCGGACCGACCGGTCCGACCCGGTGGGTCAGTCCCAGCTCCAGCCGTTGGTGCGGACCGTGCCCGACTTGGCGGGGGCCGACGTGGTGGTGGACTTGGTGGTCGTCGTCTCGTTCGAGGCGTCGGCGCCCGAGGCGGCAACGGTGGTGAACATGAGCGTCGAGGCGGCGAGGGCCGAGGCAGCAAGGCCGGTCGCGAGGCGCTTCATCATGTGTACTCCATCAGATTCTGGGTAACCCGGACCCCCGTTCGGGGCACAACGAGTCCCAGAATAGGCCCAAGTGGGCCATGCTGAGAACCCTCTCAGGACTACGAAACGGTCACCGTCGTGTGTCTTCGACCCGGTTCGGGCGAATCGTCCGGGCACCAGCCCGCACGGGTGCGCGTCAGCCGAGGCGGGTGACCACGAGGTCGCAAAGCGACGCGAACGCGCGCCGTGCCGGCACGTCGTCCAGCGCGTCGAGCATCGCGCGGGCCTCGTCGGCCTCTCGACGGACGAAGGCGCGGGCCTCGTCGACGCAGGAGTGGGCGCGCAGCAGCGCCAGCGCCTCGTCGACCTCGGCGTCGTCGGTGATCGGGCGGGCGAGCAGCGACAGCAGGCGCGCGTCGGCCGGGTCGGTGGACCGCTGGGCGAACAGCGTGGGCAGCGTCGGGACGCCCTCGCGGAGGTCGGTGCCGGGCGTCTTGCCCGAGTCGCCCTCGTCGGACGCGATGTCGATGACGTCGTCGCTCAGCTGGAAGGCGGTGCCGATCTTCTCGCCGAAGCGCGTGATCAGGTGCTCGACCTCGGGCGACGCGCCCGACATGCGGGCGCCGAACAGCGCCGCGGTGGCGATGAGCGAGCCGGTCTTGTCGGCCACGACGTCGAGGTAGTGCGCCAGCGGGTCGTCGCCGTCGGCCGGGCCGAGGGTCTCGCGGATCTGCCCCTGCACGAGGCGCGAGAACGTGGCGGCCTGGATGCGGACGGCGTCGGGGCCGAGGTCGGCGACCACGGTGGAGGCGCCGGCGAACAGGTAGTCGCCGATGAGGATCGCGATCGAGTTGTCCCAGCGGGCGTTGGCCGTGGGGGCTCCGCGCCGGAGCGACGCCTCGTCCATGACGTCGTCGTGGTACAGCGTGGCGAGGTGCGTCAGCTCGACGACGACCGCGGCGGGCACGACGTCGGGCGCCGTGGGGTCGCCGAGCTCGGCGGCGAGCAGGACGACGATCGGACGGAACCGCTTGCCGCCGGCCCGCAGCAGGTGCGCGGCCGCCTCGCTGACGAAGCGCTGGTCGGTCTCGGTGGCGGCGCCGAGCTGCTTCTCGAC
>NZ_JBMGQR010000110.1:0-9357 GCF_049059935.1 Solicola agrisoli
AAGGCCCTCGCGGCCCTGGCCGACGACGAGTCCCTCGGGCTCGGGGCCGCCGACGTCGTGCTGGTCGGCGAGCGCCTGGCCACCGTGCCCGGCGCGCTCACCGCCGCCCACCGTCTCGCGCGCCACACCGGCGCCCGCCTCGCCTGGGTGCCCCGTCGTGCGGGCGACCGTCCCGCCGTCGAGGCCGGCTGCCTGCCCGGGCTGCTGCCGGGCGGACGTCCGGTCGCCGACGCCAGCGCGCGCGCCGACCTCGCCGCCGCCTGGGGCGTCGACTCGCTGCCCGCCGAGCCAGGCCGCGACGCGGCGGCCATCTGGGCCGCAGCCGCCGCCGGCGAGCTCGCCGGCCTGGTGGTCGGCGGCGTCGAGCTCGACGACCTGCCCGACCGCGACGTCGCCCTCGCCGCCCTCGACGCGGCCGAGTTCGTCGTCAGCCTCGAGGTGCGCGAGAGCGACGTGACGGCCCGCGCCGACGTCGTCCTGCCCGTGGCCCCGCCGGTGGAGAAGTCCGGCACCTTCGTCACCTGGGAGGGACGCCGCCGCCCGTTCGGCACCGTCATCGACCAGCCCAACTCCCTGCCCGACGCCCGCGTGCTCGCCGGCATGGCCGAGGAGATGGGACGCCCGCTCGGGTTCCGCACCACCGCCCAGGTGCACACCGACGTCCTCGACGTCGGCCTCTGGGACGGTGACCGCGCCGCCGCGCCGCTCGTCGAGCCCGGCCACGCGCCCAAGGTCGCGGCGGGTCAGGCGGTCCTGTCCACCTGGCGCCAGCTCGTCGACGACGGCCGCGGCCAGGACGGCGACGACGCGTACCGCGCCACCGCCCGTCGCTCGGTCGCCCGCCTGTCGGCCACCACGATCGCCGGCCTCGGCCTGGCCGAGGGCGACGAGGTGGTGCTCCGCACCGACCGCGGCGCGGTCGCGCTGCCCGTCGAGGCCGCCGACCTCGCCGACGGGGTGGTGTGGGCCCCGGCGAACTCCGGCGGCCTGTCGCTGCTGCAGGTGCTGGGCGCCCGGTCCGGCGACACCGTGAGCCTCGAGGTCGCCACCACGGAGGTCAGCGCATGAGCGAGCTGTTCGGCACCGAGTCCTGGTGGGTCGTCATCCTCAAGGCGGTCCTGATCTTCGTGGTCCTGGTCGTCTACACGCTGTTCAACATCTGGTTCGAGCGTCGTGTCGTGGCCAAGATGCAGCACCGCGTCGGCCCCAACGTGCACGGCCCGTTCGGCCTGCTGCAGTCGCTGGCCGACGGCGTCAAGCTCGCGCTGAAGGAGGACATCATCCCCACGGCGGCCGACAAGGTCGTCTACGTCCTCGCACCGATCATCGCCACCATCCCGGCCTTCATGGCCTGGGCCGTCATCCCGTTCGGGCCCGAGGTGACGATCCCGTTCACCGACGTCCAGACGCCCCTGCAGCTCACCGACCTTCCCGTCGCGGTCATCTACGTGCTGGCGGTGACGTCGATCGGCATCTACGGCATCGTGCTCGCCGGCTGGTCGTCGGGCTCGACGTACGCGCTGCTCGGCGGCATGCGCTCGTCGGCGCAGATGATCTCGTACGAGATCGCGATGGGCCTGTCGTTCGTCTCGGTCTTCCTCTACGCCGGCTCGATGTCCACCTCGGAGATCGTCGACGCGCAGGAGGGCATGTGGTTCTTCATCCCGCTGTTCCCCGCGTTCGTCATCTACGTCATCGCGATGGTCGGCGAGACCAACCGCGCGCCGTTCGACCTCCCCGAGGCTGAGGGCGAGCTGGTCGGCGGGTTCCACACCGAGTACTCCTCGCTCAAGTTCGCGCTGTTCTTCCTGGCCGAGTACGTCAACATGGTCACGGTCTCGGCCCTGGCCACCACGCTCTTCCTCGGCGGCTGGCGCGCCCCGTACCCGATCGCGTTCTGGGACGGTGCGAACGAGGGCTACTGGCCGGTGCTCTGGTTCCTCGGCAAGACCCTGGCCTTCATCTTCCTGTTCATCTGGCTGCGCGGCACGCTGCCCCGCATGCGCTACGACCAGTTCATGAAGTTCGGCTGGAAGTGGCTGATCCCGGCCGCGCTGGCCTGGACGGTGCTGGTGATGATCGTGCGCAAGGTCCAGTCCGACGTCTCGATCGACCGGCAGACGCTGCTGATCGTCGCGGCCTGCGTCGCGGTGGTCCTGCTGCTGATCAGCCTGATCCCGGAGTCGAAGAAGAAGGCCGAGGAGCCACCGCGGGACGAGGAGTTCGACGCGTACGCGGGCGGCTTCCCCGTTCCCCCCATGCCCGGTCAGCAGCACCCCCAGGCACCCGTCACCGACGACGTCACGACCACGTCGGCGTCCACCACCTCCAGGCAGGAGTGAGATGGCCACGCTCAAGGAACAGCTGTGGGACCCGGTCGCCGGGTTCGGGGTGACCTTCCGGACGATGTTCCGCAAGCCCGTCACCGAGCAGTACCCGTTCGAGAAGAAGCCCACCGCGCCGCGGTTCCACGGACGTCACCAGCTCAACCGCTGGCCCGACGGCCTGGAGAAGTGCATCGGCTGCGAGCTGTGCGCCTGGGCCTGCCCGGCCGACGCCATCTACGTCGAGGGCGCCTCCAACTCCGAGGACGAGCGGTTCAGCCCCGGCGAGCGGTACGGCCGCGTCTACCAGATCAACTACCTGCGCTGCATTCTGTGCGGCCTGTGCATCGAGGCGTGCCCCACCCGGGCGCTCACGATGACCAACGAGTACGAGCTCGCCGACCGCTCGCGCGAGGCGCTGATCTACGAGAAGCAGGACCTCCTGGCGCCGCTGCTGCCCGGCATGGAGCAGCCGCCGCACGAGATGATGCTCGGCGACGACGCCGAGGACTACTACCGCGGCACCGCGGCCGAGCGTGCCGCCCGCGCCGACGTCTCGGTGGCCGGTGACGGCAGCGAGGGGGAGCAGGCCTCGTGATCACCTTCTGGACGCTCGCCCCGGTGATGGTCGTCGCGGCCCTCGGCGTGGTGCTGGCCCGCAAGGCCGTGCACTCGGCGCTGCTGCTCGCCGTCGTGATGATCAGCCTCGCGATCACCTACGCCTCGCAGGGCGCCCCGTTCCTGTTCGCGGTGCAGATCATCGTCTACACCGGCGCGATCATGATGCTGTTCCTGTTCGTGCTGATGCTCGTGGGCGTCGACGCGTCCGACTCGCTCGTCGAGACCATCAAGGGCCAGCGGATGCTGGCGCTCGGCGTCGGTCTGACGTTCGGCGTGCTCGTCGTGCTCGTGGTCGGGCAGGGCGTCGTCGGCGTCTCGGTCGGCCTCGGCGAGGCCAACGCCAACGGCAACGTCTACGGCCTGGCCGCGCTGATGTTCACCAAGTACGTGCTCGCCATCGAGTTCACCGCGGCGCTGCTCATCACCGCCGCCGTCGGCGCGATGGTGCTCGCGCACCGCGAGCGCCTGGTGCCGCGCCGCTCGCAGCGCGAGGAGGCCTCGGCGCGCCTGCAGGAGTACGCCGAGACCGGCCGGCACCCCGGCCCGCTGCCCACCCCCGGCGTGTTCGCCCGGCACAACGCCGTCGACACCCCCGCGCTGCTCCCCGACGGCTCGCCGTCGGAGCTGTCGGTCTCGCGCGTGCTGCGCGCCCGCGGCTCGGTGCGCGAGGGCTTCGAGGACGACGTCGCGCAGACCCTGCGCCAGCTCGACCCCGACTCCGACCAGCGCACGATCGGCGGTTCCACCCCGCGCAGCTCCACCGGCGGGGAGGACGGCCAGTGACCGACCACTACCTGACGCTGTCGCTGCTGCTGTTCACCATCGGCGCCGTCGGCGTCCTGGTGCGCCGCAACGCGATCGTGGTGTTCATGTGCGTCGAGCTGATGCTCAACGCCACCAACCTCGCGTTCGTCACCTTCGCGCGGGCCCACGGCAACCTCGACGGACAGATCGCCGCGTTCCTGGTGATGGTCGTCGCGGCGGCCGAGGTCGTGGTCGGCCTGGCCATCATCGTGTCCATCTTCCGTACGCGTCGCTCGGCCTCGGTCGACGACGCGAGCCTGCTCAAGTACTGAGGACGGGTCCCCCAGCATGACCACACCCACCGACCTGCTGCTCGCGAGCGAGCAGGCACCCGACGCGCTCGCGCCCGTGGCCGCCTCCGGCGTCTTCGTGCTGATCGCGGTGATGATCGTCGTCCCGCTCGTCAGCTCCGCGCTGCTCGTGCTCGGCGACGGCCCCCGCTTCGACCTCGCCGACAAGCGCGGCCACCTGCTCGGCACGGCCGCGTCGCTCGCGTCGTTCGTCATCGGCGTCGTCCTGTTCGTCACCCTGCTCGGACGCGACGCGGGCGACCGCAGCATCGAGCAGAACCTGTTCGCCTGGATCCACGTCGGCGGGTTCCAGGTCGACATGACGTTCCTGTACGACCCGCTGTCGGCGCTGTTCGTGCTGCTGATCACCGGCGTCGGCACGCTGATCCACGTCTACTCGATCGGCTACATGGCGCACGACCCGCGCCGCCGCCGGTTCTTCGGTTTCCTCAACCTGTTCATCGCGGCGATGCTGACGCTCGTCCTCGCCGGCGACTACCTGGTGCTCTTCCTCGGCTGGGAGGGCGTCGGCCTGGCGTCGTACCTGCTCATCGGGTTCTGGCAGCACAAGCAGTCCGCGGCGGTCGCGGCCAAGAAGGCGTTCGTCGTCAACCGTGTCGGTGACGTCGGGCTGGCGCTCGCGATCATGCTGATGTTCGCCCAGCTCGGCACCACGTCGTTCGTCGGCGTCGCCGAGGGCGTCGAGCAGGTGTCCACCGGCACCGCCACGGCGCTCGGCCTGCTCCTGCTGCTCGGCGCGTGCGGCAAGTCCGCCCAGGTGCCGCTGCAGAGCTGGCTGCTCGACGCGATGGAGGGCCCCACCCCGGTGTCGGCCCTGATCCACGCCGCGACGATGGTCACCGCCGGCGTCTACCTGGTCGTCCGCTCGAACTACATCTACGAGATCACCGACGTCGCGCGCACCGCGGTCGTCGTCGTGGGCCTGGTGACGCTGATCGCCGGTGCGTGGATCGGCTGCGCCAAGGACGACATCAAGAAGGCGCTCGCCGGCTCGACGATGAGCCAGATCGGCTACATGATGCTGGCGGCCGGCCTCGGCCCCGCGGGCTACGCGTACGCGATCTTCCACCTGATCACGCACGGCTTCTTCAAGGCCAACATGTTCCTCGGTGCCGGCTCGGTGATGCACGGCATGAACGACGAGGTCGACATGCGCAGGTATGGCGGGCTCGCGCGCCTGATGCCGCTGACGTTCGGCACGTTCGCGATGGGGTACTTGGCGATCATCGGGTTCCCGGGGTTCTCCGGCTTCTTCTCCAAGGACCGGATCATCGAGGCCGCGTTCGGCGAGAACGTGTTCGTGGGCGTCGCCGCCGCGCTCGGCGCCGGCGTCACCGCGTTCTACATGACCCGGCTGATGATCATGACCTTCACCTCCTCGCGGCGCTGGAAGGCCAACACCCACCCGCACGAGTCGCCCGCGGTGATGACCATCCCGCTCGTGGTGCTGGCCGTCGCGTCGGTGCTCGGCGGCTTCCTGGTGCTCGGCGGCTGGATCTCGGACTGGCTCATCCCGGTCACCGGGTACGAGACGCACGAGCTGGCCGTCCCCGCGTGGGTGTTCAGCGTCGGCATCACGGTGCTCGTCGCCATCGGCGTCGTCGTCGCGTGGGCCACCTACGGCCGTCGTGACGTCCCGGCCGAGCAGCCGCAGCAGGTCTCGTTCGTCACCCGCGCCGGCCGCCGCGACCTGTACGGCGACGCCGTCAACGAGGCCGTGCTCATGCGTCCCGGCGACCAGGCGACGAAGGGCCTGGCGGTGTTCGACCGGGTCGGCGTCGACGGCGTTGTCCGCGCCGTCACCGGCGGCATCGGTGCGCTGTCCGCCCAGGTCCGGCGCGCCCAGACCGGCTTCGTCCGGTCCTACTCCCTGACCGTCTTCGGCGGTGCCCTGATCGTCCTGGTCGCGGTGCTCGCGGTGAACCTGGCATGAGAGGCGACGACGTGCCCTGGCTGACCCTTCTCGGACTGGCCCCCCTCGTGGGCGGACTGGTCCTCGCGCTGCTGCCGCGCGGCCGTGACCTGCTGGCCAAGCAGGTGGCGCTCGGCTTCGCGACCCTGACGCTCGTCGTCGCGGTCGCGATCGCGGCGCAGTACGACCTCGACGGCGCGGGCTACCAGCTCTCCGAGCAGGTCGACTGGATCGGCGCGTTCGGCGTCCACTACGCCCTCGGCGTCAACGGGCTCGGCCTCACCCTGGTGCTGATGACCGCGATCCTGACGCCCGTCGTCGTGCTCGCGTCCTGGAACGACGGCGACACCGGCCGCTGGAGCAGCGCGTCGTTCTTCGCCTGGATGCTGGTGCTGGAGGGCCTCGCGCTCGGGGCGTTCATGGCCACCGACGTGTTCCTCTTCTACGTCCTCTTCGAGGCCACGCTCATCCCGCTGTACTTCCTGATCGGCGGCTACGGCGGCCGCGACCGCCAGGGTGCGGCGCTGAAGTTCCTGGTCTACAACCTGCTCGGCGGGCTCGTCATGCTCGCCGCCGTCGTCGGCCTCTACGTGGTGTCGTCGCGCGCCGGCAGCCCGTCGTACCTGCTGTCGGACCTGATGGACGTGGAGATGGGCACGTGGACCGAGCGTCTGCTGTTCATCGGCTTCATGGTGGCGTTCGCGATCAAGGCACCGCTGTGGCCGCTGCACACCTGGCTGCCCGGGGCGGCCAAGGCGGCGACCCCCGGGTCGTCGGTGCTGATGGTCAGCGTGCTCGACAAGATCGGCACCTTCGGCATGCTGCGCTTCTGCCTCGGGCTGTTCCCCGAGGCCTCGCAGTGGGCGAGCCCGGTGGTCATCACCCTCGCGGTGATCTCGATCATCTACGGCGCGCTGCTCGCCATCGGCGAGGACGACATCCGCCGCCTGATCGCGTACACCTCGGTGTCGCACTTCGGCTTCATCATCCTCGGCATCTTCGCCTTCACCACGCAGTCCACCACCGGCGCCGCGCTCTACATGTTCAACCACGGGCTCTCGACGGCCGCGCTGTTCCTGGTCACCGGGTTCCTGATCGCCCGGCGCGGGTCGGCCAGCATCGCCGACTACGGCGGTGTGCAGAAGGTGGCACCCGTGCTGGCCGGCATCCTGCTCCTCGCGGGTCTGTCGAGCCTGTCGCTGCCGGGGCTCTCGCCGTTCGTCTCGGAGTTCCTGGTGCTCGCCGGCACCTTCACCCGGTCGACGGTCGCCGCCGTCTTCGCGACGCTGGGCATCGTCCTCGCCGCGCTCTACATCCTGCTCATGTACCAACGCACGATGACCGGTCCGCTGCGCGAGGACAACGCGCACGTCACCGACCTGCACGGCCGCGAGATCGCGTCGCTGGCCCCGATGGTCGTGCTGATCATCGGGCTCGGCCTGTTCCCGCAGCCGCTGCTCAACGTGATCCAGCCGTCCGTCGACGCCACGCTGCAGCACGTGGGCGTCACCGACCCGGCACCGGTCGCGACCGAGGCCGAGGAGGGCTCCCGATGACCCACCCCCTGCTCGTGCTGCCCGCCGCCGCACCGCCGCAGATCGACTCGCCGACCATCCAGTACGGCGACCTGTCGCCGCTGCTGATCGTCGCCGGCGTCGCGCTGCTCGGCGTCATGGTCGAGGCCTTCGCGCCGCGCGCGTCGCGCTTCGCCGTCCAGACCGGGCTCGCGGTCGTCGGCATCCTGGCCGCGTTCGCCGCCACCGTCTGGGTCGGACTCGGTCTCGACCGAGCCGACGGTGACCTCGTCGCCCGCGGTCGTGTCGTCGCCGAGGGTGCCGTCGCCGTCGACGGACCGTCGGTGTTCATGTGGGGCCTGCTGCTCCTGTTCGGGCTGGTCAGCATGGTGCTGTTCGCCGAGCGTCGTCTCGAGGGCGGGCTGTCGGCCTTCACCGGCCAGGCCGCCGCGCCTCCCGGGTCGGCCATGGAGCGCGAGGCCGTCGAGCACCGGATCGAGCACACCGAGGTCTTCCCGCTCGCGATGTTCGCGCTCGTGGGCATGATGCTGTTCCCCGCCGCCAACGACCTGCTGACGATGTTCGTCGCGCTCGAGGTGCTCTCGCTGCCGCTGTACCTGCTCTGCGGCCTGGCGCGACGTCGTCGCCTGCTGAGCCAGGAGGCGGCGATGAAGTACTTCCTGCTCGGCGCGTTCAGCTCGGCGTTCTTCGTCTACGGCATCGCGCTCGTCTACGGCTTCGCCGGCGGGTTCGGCTTCGCCGACGTCGACCAGGCCGTCAGCAACCGCATCGAGGGCAGCAACCTGCTGCTGGCCGGCATGGCGCTGATGGCCGTCGGCGTGATGTTCAAGGTCGGCGCCGTCCCGTTCCACGCGTGGACGCCCGACGTCTACCAGGGCGCCCCCACCGCGGTGACGGCGTTCATGGCCGCGGGCACCAAGGTGGCCGCGTTCGGTGCGATGCTCCGGCTGTTCTTCGTCGCGTTCGGCGGGGCGAGCTGGGACTGGCGCCCGATGTTCTGGGTCGTCGCCATCCTCACGATGGTGGTGGGCGCGGTCGCGGCCGTCACCCAGTCCGACGTCAAGCGGATGCTCGCGTACTCCTCGATCGCGCACGCCGGGTTCATCCTGGTGGGCGTCACCGGGGCGTTCGTCGGCACCGCCGATGCGAGCGTCACCAGCGTCTCGAGCGTGCTGTTCTACCTGACGGTCTACGGCTTCTCGACGATCGGCGCGTTCGCCGTCGTCACGATCGTCCGCGACGCGTCGGGGGAGACCACCCAGCTCTCGCGGTGGGCCGGGCTCGGCAAGGAGTCGCCGCTCGTCGCCGGGGCCTTCGCGCTGTTCATGCTCGCCTTCGCCGGCATCCCGCTGACCAGCGGCTTCATCGGCAAGTGGGCGGTCTTCAGCGCCGCGTGGTCCGGCGGCGCCTGGCCGCTCGTGGTCGTCGCGGTGCTCGCGAGCGTCGTGGCCGCGTCGTTCTACGTGCGGGTGATCGTGACGATGTTCTTCACTGAGCCCTCCGGCGACGCGCCGGTCGTCGCGGTGCCCAGCATGGCGACGACCGCGGTGATCGCGGTGGCCGTCGTGGTCACCGTCCTGCTCGGCGTCGTGCCCGGTCCGGTGCTCGACCTCGCCCAGTCCGCGGGCGCTTTCGTCCGATGAGACAATGGCGGCACGCCCTTCGGTCGAGGGCGAGCCGCCCGAGTCCAGGAGACGTGTCACCGTGCCAGCGTTCGAGCTCGACTACGCCGACCCCGAGCTGGAGTCACGCGTCCGCCTGGGGCTGGACGAGGTCGAGAAGCAGCTCGGCGCCGCCACCGAGACCGACCAGCGCTTCGTCAGCGAGGCGGCCGCGCACCTGCTGCGGGC
>NZ_JBMGQR010000111.1:0-9040 GCF_049059935.1 Solicola agrisoli
GGTTCTTCGCCCTGGACTGGAAGTACGGCTGGGTCTTCACCTACCAGTCCTCGCTGTCCACCGGACCCGCCTCGGACGTCGTCGACGCGACCTGGTTCACCTGGGTCTTCGCCGCCGTCGGCCTCGTTCTGGGTCTGCTGGGCCTGTGGTGGCTCGCCGCGCACGCCCGCCGGCCGCACCAGTCCAGCGTCCGGCTCAAGGGCTCGGACGACCACGGCCGTCTCGAGGCCGACCTGACCTCGATCGCCACCGCGACCGCCGAACGGTTCGACACCATGACCCCGACCCAGTCGGTGTCAGGCCGGACCCGGTCGTACGGGTCCAAGCAGGTCGTGGAGGTCCGCGCCCGCCTGGACCCCCGCGCCGACGGTGAGTCCATCGGCACCGCCGCCCGCACCTGCACCCAGGACGTCGCCACCGCACTCCCCGACGGCGACGCGACCTGCCGCATCGTCCTCGACGGGCCCTCACGATCCAAGCTCGTCCGCAAGGCCACCGGTTCCACCGCACGAGTCCACTGACCCGTCGAGCACCGACCACCGATCACCTCGGCAGACCGTGCCGGGGCAACGAACACCAACCGAAGGGAGACCCTCATGGGCCTCGGAGACAAGATCAGCAACGCCGCGGAAGACCTCAAGGGCAAGGCCAAGGAGGCCGTCGGCGACGCCAAGAACGACGACAGCCTGAAGGCCGAGGGCAAGGCCGACCAGGCCAAGGCCGACACCAAGAAGGCTGGCGAGAACATCAAGGACACCTTCAAGAACTGAAGCTGTCCCCATCGGTGTCCCGCCGTCCCTCAGCGGCGGGGCACCGACCCGCTCTCCGCACCTCGACACCTCACGTCGTCACCACCACCCCGCCGCACCCTCACGTCTCGGAGCACACCATGGCCAACCCCAAGCGCAACCTGTTCACCCTCCTGGGCTGGGTCGTCTGGAAGCTCCTCGCCCTCGTCGGGCTCCCCGTCGCGAAGAAGAAGCTCGAGGAGCGACGGGGCTCCTCGCACCGCCGGCTCCGCCGCGGCCGCCGCTAGAACCGGCCACCCTCCCGGCGCGGCCCCGCCCGCCGCCGCGCTCGCCTCTCCGCCCCTGCCCGTCCCGGCATCGGGTGATCCCGTCCTGCCCCAAGGAACCCCCATGACCACCACCGCACTGTCGCGCCGCCTCGGTGCCGAGGCCCCCGGCACCTTCTGGCTCGTCCTGGGCGGCTGCGGCGCCGCCGTCCTCGCCGGCGACCAGATCGGCTTCGCCGGGATCGCCGCCGCGTTCGGCCTCACCGTCCTGACCGCCGCCTACGCGCTCGGCCACATCTCCGGCGGGCACTTCAACCCCGCCGTCACCGTCGGCCTCGCCGTCGCCGGACGCTTCGCCTGGAAGGACGTCCCCGGCTACGTGGTCGCCCAGGTCGTCGCCGCGGCGGTCGCGGGCGGCGTGCTGCTGTCGATCGCGTCGGGCAAGGACGGATTCACCACCGCCGACGGCTTCGCCACCAACGGCTACGGCTCCATGTCGCCTGACGGCTACGGCCTGCTCGCCGTCGCCATCTGCGAGATCGTCCTGACGGCGATGTTCGTCGCGGTCATCCTCGGCGTCACCGCCAAGGGCGCACCCGCCGGCTTCGGACCTGCCGCCATCGGCCTGGCCCTCACCCTCATCCACCTCGTCTCGATCCCGGTCTCGAACACGTCGGTCAACCCCGCACGGTCGCTCGGCGTCGCGTTCTACGCCGGCAGCGGACCGCTCTCCCAGGTGTGGCTGTTCATCGTCGCGCCGTTGGTCGGCGCCGCCGTCGCGGGCGTCCTGTACCGCGCCGTCAACGTCGGCCCCCACTCCCAGGACGCCGGTGCCGAAGCCCGCTGAGCACGACGCCGCCGCCGACATCGACAACCCGAGCAGGAAGGTCGTGCCCGCCATGCGTCCCCGATCGGACCACTACACCGACCTGTGCACCCTCGTCCGGGCGTACTGCTGGAGCGAGGGCCTCGAGGCCCCCGTCGAGTGGGTGCACTGGCTGCTCGACCTCGAGATCGACGCCGCGGCGCGCCGCGACGGGGTCTCGGTCGAGCAGGCCGAGAGCATGCTCCCCCTCGACCATGCGACCGCGCTGGGACGGATGCTCGTCACGACCACACGGGAGAACGCGCGAGCAGTACGAGACCCGGGCCGCGAGTGGCCTCGACCGTGCTGACGCCGTCCGTCCGATGTCGGTGCGTGCACCACGGGACCTGCACCCGTCGGTGAGGCGTCGAGAGCCGCACCTCAGGTGGCGGCGGCGACGGCACGAGTGAACAGGTCGACCAGCTGGTCGGCGTGATGGTCCAGGTCGATGTCCGGGTCCAGTGCGAGGGCCAGGGGGATGCCGTCGATCGCCCGTTGGACGGCGCCGGCCACGACCGCGGTGTCGAAGTCGGGACGCATAGAGCCGTCCTCCTGGCCCGCCTGGAGGATCTGCTCGACACGCCCGACGGCAGTGTGCTCCTGCGGCCGGTCGTAGAGCGGCGTGCTGCTCGGGCGGTGACGGAGGAACAGGACCGCCAGGGCGCGCATCTCTCGCCGGAGCTCGGCGTTCAGACCGATCGCCGACCGCACGTAGCGCTCCAGCGCCGAGGTGGGTGGTCCAGCCGGCGCCGGCGCATCGAGGTGGGCGGCGATCCTGCCGAAGATCTCGCTCGTCGCGGCGCGGACGAGCTCGTCCTTGTCGTCGAAGTGGTACGAGATCAGCCGGGTCGAGGAGAGTCCGGCTCGGCGGGCGAGGTTGCCGAAGGTCGCCGCGTCGTACCCGTCCACGGCCACCACGTCGATGAGGGCGTCGACGATCTGACGACGCCGCTCTCGGCGCGCGGGGGTTGCATCTTTTACCTGCACGAGTAAGAGTTTACTCGATCAGGTAAGACGAGGCGGGGAGGCACGCCATGGACACCGAGCAGATCGCGAACGCATTCCTGCTGCTGCCGGCGGTGGTGCTCGCGGTGGTGGGCTGGCGAGCACGCAGGCGGGGCCGGACGACGTTCGGGCCGGGCGTGCGCGACGGTGCCTGGCGCGAGGTGCTCCGCGGCCTGTTGTTCGGTGCGGTCTGGATGGCCGTCGCGGCCTCCGCGCTGCTCGCGGTCGGGGCGACCGACGTCTCCTAGCTGCGCTTCGAGGCGCTCGGGCTCGTCTACCTGGCGGTGTACTTCGGTGTGCTGTTCGTCGTGGAGGAGATCGTGTTCCGCGGGCTCCTGCTGACGGGGCTGGGAGTCGTGGCCGGGCAGGGCGTCGCCCTGGTGATCTCGTCGGTGCTGATCGCCGTGCCGTACGCCTTCGCGTCGTCGGCCGGGGTGATGGCCGTCCTGGGGTCGGTCGTGGTGAACCTGGTCATCGGCGCCGCCCGGTGGCGTACGGGCCGCATCTGGTTCGGCATCGGGCTGAAGATCGGCTGGAACGTCACGATGATCGCGGCCGGGTTCAGCAACGCGGGGTACGCGGACCTGCCCGGGCGGTCCGAGGGGCTCCGGCTCACCGGCCCCGACTGGGTCACCGGCGGCGCCTTCGGCCCCGAGGCAGGTGTCGTGACCATGGTCGTCGGGGTGCTCATGCTGGTCGTCCTCGCCCGCCTCGTCGGCACCGGCTCCCGGGGCCCGTGGCGGATCGACGACCAGCCGAGCCCGCGGTCCCGCGTCGAGCAGTGATGGGAGTCCCGGCGCTGCGGGGTCCCGCGCCGTGGCGTGCGAGCCTCAGGCCGCGGGGCGACCGAGCAGGTAGCCCTGCCCGAACGGCACCCCGATGTCGATCAGGGTGTCGAGCTCCCGCTGGGTCTCGATGCCCTCGGCCACGACCGTGGTGTCGGTGCTCGCGGCGTAGGTCATGATCGCCGCGATGATCGCGCGCTGGCGGCGCGAGCACTCGAGGTCCCGCACCAGGGAGATGTCGATCTTGACCACCTCGGCCTCGAGCTCCAGGGCGTGCCGCAGGCTGGCGAACCCGGCTCCGAGGTCGTCGACGGCACACCGCACGCCCTCGCGCCGCAGCACGCCCAGGACCGACCGCAGGTGCCCGTAGTCGGCCACCGGGGCGTGCTCGGTCAGCTCGAGGTAGAGGCGCGTGGGGTCGACGCCGGAGTCCTGCACGACCCCGGACAGCCGCGGATCGCACAGGGCCTGGGGTGACACGTTGATCCCGACGTCGGAGGTGTCGTCGCGCACGGCGCTCAGCGCCCGTCCCATCATGGCGAGCTCGAGGTCGTTGCCCTTGGCTACCGAGTGCGCGATCTCGAAGACGACGTGCGGGGCGACCGGTCCGCCGCTGTCGAAGCGCGACAGGGCCTCGTGACCGACGACGCCGCCCGTCGTCAGCTCGCACACCGGCTGCCAGATGACCGACGCGCCGGCGCCCACGAGGAGGTCGTCGATCAGGTCCGCGGAGCGGGACCAGTGCGTCTGTGCGCGGTCCTCCTCCTCGATGAGCTCGTAGAGCAGCTCGGCCGACACCTCGAGGACGTGGGCGTCGCGCGCGCCCAGGTCCGGACGAGGGCGGTGGGAGTAGGCGCAGAGCGTGCCGTAGACCTGTCCGTCGCGGTCCAGCACCGGGACGCCGACGTGGGCCCCGATGCGCATGTCCTGGGTGGACGACATCGCCACCAGCAGGGGCTGGTCGGACGTGTCGGGGACGACCGAGGGGACCTTGTGGTCCAGGACGAGCTGGCAGTAGGTGTCCTCGCACCGGTCCCACTGGCCGACCTGCAGGCCCTCGTCCTCCTGGACCGAGACGTTGCGGAACGCGCGCTGGCCGCCGTGGATGATGCTCACGAACGCGACGTCCATCTGCAGCTGCAGGCGCACCAGCCGCAACAGGCTGTCCACCGACCGCGTCGTCTGCCCCATCGAAACCCCCCGTTGCCGTGTGCTGGAACCCTATGGCCGCCACGGGCCCCGGCGCCGATCTTGGGGAGTTCTTGAGGTCGTGGCGTGCCCGGGCGGCACCTCGGCGGTCGAGGTGACCGGGGTCGGCGTCGCGGACCGCCCTAGGATCGCCACGTGACGGCGACGACCCGACGCTACGGCGGCCCCACCCGTGCGACGGACCTCGGCAACGACGTCGTCGCTGGGCTGCTGGCGCACCGCTCGGTGCGCGCGTTCCTCGATGCCGGTGTCGACGACGACGTGGTGGCCGCGCTCGTCGCGGCCGCGCAGTCGGCCTCGACGTCGTCGAACCTGCAGGCCTGGAGCGTCGTCAGCGTGCGCGACCCCTCGCGCAAGGCCAGGCTGGCGCACCTGGCCGGGGACCAGGCGTTCGTCGAGCGCGCCCCCGTCTTCCTGGTGTGGGTCGCGGACCTGTCCCGCGCCCGACGGCTCGCGGCGCGGAGCGGCGTCGCCGTGGACGCTGCGGACTACCTGGAGTCGACCCTGGTCGCGTGCATCGACACGGCGCTGGCCGCGCAGAACGCCGTCGTCGCGGCCGAGTCCCTCGGGCTGGGCTGCGTGTACGTCGGGGCCGTGCGCAACCACCCCGAGGCCGTCGCCGCCGAGCTCGGACTGCCACCGTCGTCGGTGGCGCTGTTCGGGCTCGCCGTCGGGGTGCCGGACCCCTCCGAGGACGCGGACGTCAAGCCGCGCCTGCCGCAGTCGGCGGTGTGGCACCACGAGACCTACGACGCCGACGCCGCCGACGCGAGCCTGCCCGAGTACGACGAGCGCCTGGCGGAGTACAACCGTCGGCACGGGATGTCGGACGGCTGGACCGGACGCGTCCTGACGCGGTTGGCCGGCGCCGGCTCGCTGGCCGGGCGGCACGTGCTCCGCGAGACCCTGGACCGCATGGGCCTGCCGTCGCGGTGACGCGCGGCCGCCGTCCTCCAGCGGTCGGTCCCTAGTCGAGGCCGGCCGAGGCCGCAGCGTCCCGGACGGCCCGCAGCGCCAGCTCGCTCTCGCTGCCGGTGACCGCGTCGTCCAGCTCCTCGACCACCATCGCCGCGCGCAACAGCTCCTGCGCCGACAGCCGCATGCGACGCCGGGCCTCGGCCAGGCGTCTGTTCTGGATCGCGGCGAGGTCGGCCGAGACGGCGGCCAGGTCCTGTTGCGTCGACGTCAGCTCCGAGTCGTCCCCCATGCGTCCCATTTATAGGGTTTGCGAGGTTCGCCCGCACGTCGGGGTGCCGCGTGGGGACGCGCGTCGAGGTCGGGTCAGTCACCGACGACGCCGTCGGCCATCTCGCGCAGGAGGTCGAGGTGGCCGTTGTGCCGGGCAGTCTCCTCGACGAGGTGCAGGAGCGTCCAGCGCAGGTTCTGGTGGAGGCGGGCGGTGGGGACGGCGGCGAGGTCGTCGAGGTCGGCAGCGGCGATGACGGCGTCGGAGGCGACGATCTGCTCGCGGTAGCCGGCTACGACGTCGGCGAGCGGCGTCGTCAGGCCCTCGCGCAGCTCGGCGTCGGGGTCGTCCTCGGTCCAGGGGCCGAGGTCGGGGCCGCCCGCGAACCGGGTCTGGAGCCAGTCGGCCTCCACCCAGCGCAGGTGGTTGACGATGGCGCCCGGCGTGGTCAGGGGCGACGTCGCGAGCGGCGCGTGCTGGGCGTGCTCGTCCGACAGCCCCTCGACCTTCGCGATCGCGGTCTCGCGGACGTAGGTGAGCATCTGCAGGAGCGTGCTGCGCTCGTCGGGTGCAGGTGGGACGTCGGTGCGAGTCATGGACCCCACCCTGCACCCCGGGTCCGACGGCTCACTCCTGACGGTCGCGCACCCGCGGCCGGGACGCCACGACACGACAGCCGCCGGCGGAGTCCGCCGGCGGCTGCCGTCGCGTCGGGTCGTGGAGCGTGTCCTACACCCGAGCGCCGTTGCGGCGGTGGGCCGCCGTCCAGATCAGCAGGGCGATCACCGCGCCGATGATCGAGCCGATGATGCCGGCGGGCTGCAGGAGCCCGTCGCCCGCGTCCTTGCCGAACAGCAGGTAGCCCAGCAGGCCGCCGACGAAGGAGCCGACGATGCCCAGCACGATCGTGGCCACGATCGAGAGGTTCTGCTTGCCGGGGACGAGCAGGCGGGCCACGAAGCCGGCGATGGCGCCGACGACCAGGATGGTGAGGATGAGTCCGAGCATGTGAGTGCCTTTCGCTCGAGAGGCTGCCGGTTGCGGCCCTTGGGGTGTACACAACCACCCCCGTCAGCGGCGCGACACACCCCTAGGTGGGTTAATCTGTCGAGCGTGAGCACCCGCAGCGGGCCCATCCAGGTCGCCATCGTCGACGACTACGACGTCGTCGTCATCGGGGTGGCCAACATGCTCGAGCCCTACCGCGACCGGGTCGTCGTCGCCGAGCTCGACACCAACAAGCCCCTCACCGACGACGTCGACATCGCGCTGTACGACTCCTTCGCCCAGCCCGAGTCCGACCACGACGAGATCAGGACGCTGATCGACAACCCGCTGGCCCGGAGGGTGGTGGTCTACACCGGGAACTTCCATCCCGAGCTCGTCTCGATGGCACGCGACCTCGGGGTGCACGGCTACCTGTCCAAGGCCCTGAGCGGCCGCGAGCTGGTGGCCGCGCTCGAGGCCGTCCACGCCGGTGAGACCGTCATCAGCGGCTCGGCGGCACAGGCACGCAACACGGTCGGTGACTGGCCCGGCCGCGGCGAGGGACTCTCCGATCGCGAGTCCGAGATCCTCGCCCTGATCACCCAGGGCAAGAGCAACGCCGAGGTGGCGGCGCTGACCTACCTCAGCCCCAACACGGTCAAGTCCTACATCCGCGGTCTCTACCGCAAGATCGACGTCGACAGCCGCACCCAGGCCGTCCTCTGGGGAGTGCACCACGGGTTCCTGCCCGACCACCGCCGGATCGAGCACTGGCGCGGCGGTCCCTGACGAGCCTCGACGCGCGCCACGCCTCCTGACACACCGGCGCGGGGTCGTCCTCCTGCACTCGGTCGCCAACCACCTCTTGTGCATTCACAGCGAACCTTTGTACAGTCACGCTGTACAAAGCGGGTGACGGTGATCACAGGAGCGGAACGACGTGGCGGTGCAGAGAGAAGTGTCCGGCAGGCGGGTGGCCGTGTCGCGAGGACTGGTGACCATCGGCGTCGCCACCGTCGCCCTGTTCGTCCTCAGCGCGGCGCTCGACCCCGCGAGCGTCTCGGGCACCTCCCTGTCCGGCATGCTGCCGGTGGCAGCCGTCCTGGCCATCGCCGGCCTGGGCCAGATGCTGGTGGTCCAGCAGGGCGGGATCGACCTGTCGGTCGCCGGCGGCATCTCGCTGGCGCTGATCGTCGTGACCCACGTGCCGGACGGCGACAGCGGCCGCCTCCTGCCCGCGATCGGGATCGCCCTGGTGTTCGCGGTCGTCGCAGGCCTGCTGAACGGCGTGCTCATCGGTCTGCTGGGCCTGAACGCGATCATCGCGACGCTCGGCACCAACGCCCTGCTGTACGGCGTCAACCTGCAGATCTCGGGCGGACGTCCGCGCATCACCACCAACCTGCTCGCCGACGTCGCCGGCGGCACCACGGCCGGCGTGCCGCACGCGGTGGTGATCGCCCTGGTCACGCTCGGCGTCGTCACGCTCCTGGTCAAGAAGACGGTCGCGGGCCGTCGGTTCGAGGCCATCGGCTCGAACCGGCTGGCCGCGCGCACCGCCGGCCTGAGCGAGCGGCGCCACCACTGCCTGACCTACGTCTGGGCCCAGCTGCTCTACTGCCTGGCCGGCATCCTCATCGCCGGCATCACCTCGCAGCCCACCGCCTACTCCGGCGACCGCTACCTGCTGCCGTCGATCGCCGTGGTCGTGCTGGGCGGGACGTCCCTGCTCGGCGGACGCGGCTTCCCGCTGCCGACCGTCGTCGCGGCGGTCTTCCTGCAGCAGCTCGTGCAGCTCGTCTCGGTGCTCGGGGTGTCCCCGGCCATCTCCCCGCTGGTGCAGGCCGCCGCGCTCGCCGTCGGCGTCTCCCTCTACACGATCCGCTGGACCGCGCTGGTCCGCCGGCTCACCCCCGACCGGGCCGCGCCGTCGGGCGCACCCACCTGACCTGACTCGCCCGTCCCACCCACACCGCACCACCACCCAC
>NZ_JBMGQR010000112.1:0-8761 GCF_049059935.1 Solicola agrisoli
AAGGCCGAGCCGGCGATCATCGCGGCGGCCACGTGGATGACGAGCCAGTACGAGTGCAGGGCGGGGACGAGCGGGCCGGCCGGGACGTAGACCGTCATCGACAGGCCGAGGACGATCACGCCGAAGCCGGTGACGATGCCGCCGAGCCACTGCACCTGCTGGGTCTTGACCAGGATCAGGTAGACCGTCATTGCTACGGTGACGCCCGCGGTGGAGAACTCGAACATGTTGCCCCACGGCACGCGCTCGGCCGCCAGCCCGCGGGTGACGACGCCCGCCAGCAGGATCAACGTGGCGAGGACGGTGAACGAGATGCCCATCCGGCCGGCGAGGTCGCGGCGCAGCTCGGGGGTCTCGGTCACCTCGTCGGGCACGGGGGCGGAGTCGCCGCCGCCGGCGTTGACGAGCGCGCGCTCGCGGACGGCGGGTGCGGCCACCTGCCGGGCGAAGCCCCACTCGGCCATGTGCGCGAGCCAGGCCAGCGAGAGCACGACGGTCGCGGCGGCGATCGCGTAGTTCGAGAAGGTGGCGTACTCGGCGAGCGTCATGGTCGTGCGTCCTCGTGCTGGTCGTCGATGCTCTTGTCGGTCTCTGCGTGGGCGTCCGGCTCGGCGTCGTCCGGGTCGGGCTCGTCCACCGACGGCGGGTGCTTCTCCTGCAGCTCGCGGAGCACCTCGTCGAGGTCGGCGCCGAGGTCACCGCGCGAGACGCGGTCGAGCCCGGCCACCTCCACCACGGTACGCGTCCCCTCGCGGCGCGTCCGAAGCCACGTGCGCCGCGGACGGATGCTCAGGCTCATGATCAGGCCGAGCACGCCGATGGACGTCGCCCAGAGCGGGATCTGCAGCCCGGGCGAGGAGCTGAACTGGAACTTGACGAACTGCCGCAGCCCCACGAACTCGACGCTGCCGCGCCCGTCGGGCAGGTCGGTGACCTGCCCCTGCGACAGGTTGATCCGGAACGGCGTGCCGTCGGCGTTGGTCATCTGCGTCAGGTCGTCCTTGTCGAGGATGAACACCGACTGCGGGTCGCCGTCGTCCAGGCCGAGGTCGCCGTAGTAGGCGAACAGGCCCAGGTTGGGGTTGGCCGCACCGGGGAACGCCGAGATCGGCGCGGCGTCGTCGCCCACCGAGATCGCGGTGGGCAGGAAGAAGCCCTGGAAGCCCAGCTGCTCCGGCCCCGCGTCGGGCACCTTGACCACGCCGGTGGACGTGTACGTGCCGTCCTCTGGCAGGAACGGAACCGCGCCGTCGAAGGCGACCTTGCCGTCGCCGTCGGTGACCTTGATGACGGGCGCGTAGCCCTGGCCGACGATGAACACCGAGGTGCCGTCGATGTCGAGCGGGTGGTTGACCTGGATGTCGAACGGCTTCTCGGCGGCGCCCGGACGCTCGGTGTAGCGGCCCAGGGCCTCGAACTCGCGCGGGGCGCCGCGCTGCGGGCCGGAGAGCTGGAAGCGGGCGCGGAAGTCGTCGAGGGTGAGCGAGAACGGGGGAAGGGTGTCGGTGTCGAACAGCGCGCCGGCGCTGAACTCGTCGTACTGGGTGAGGTCGTTGGAGAAGCCGCCGCCCTCGTCGACGACGATCGCGCTGCCGCGGTAGCCGAGCAGCCCGCCGGCCGCGACGCTGACGAGCACGACGACCAGGCAGACGTGGAAGACCAGGTTGCCGGCCTCGCGCAGGTACCCGCTCTCGGCCCGCACCTCCGAGCCCACCACGTCGACGCGCGCGCGTCCGCGTCCCAGCACCTTGCGGGCGTGGGCGACCACCTCGTCCTCGGCGGCGTCGGTCTCGTAGCGACGCGACTCCGGCAGCCGCTCGAGGTTGCGCGGCGCCTTGGGCGGACGGGCCCGCAGCGCGCGGAGGTAGACCAGCGTGCGCGGCAGGATGCAGCCGACCAGCGACACCATCAGCAGCAGGTACACCGCGCTGAACCACGGCGAGGTGTAGACCGAGAAGAAGCCGAGCCGGTCGAGGACGGGCGCGAGGTCGGGGTGCTGGATCTGGTACCGCTCGAGCGCCTGGGCGTCGACGCCGCGCTGCGGCACGAGCGAGCCCGGGATGGCCGCGACCGCGAGCAGGAGCAGCAGGAACAGGGCCGTGCGCATCGACGTCAGCTGGCGCCACGCCCACCGCAGCGTCTCGCGGGTCGACAGCGCCGGGGCCGACGACGGCTTCGGCGGCCTGCCACCGCCCTTGGGCTTCTCGGTGGTGGTCGTCGCCACTGCTAGATCACCGTCCCGTAGCCGGAGACCCACTGACGCAGGTCGAACACGAGCGCGTCCCACGCCCCGGTGACGAGCAGCAGCCCCACCGCGACCAGCATGCCGCCCCCGGCCAAGGAGACGGCGCGCTGGTGGTGGCGCACCCAGTCGACCGCGCCCATGAAGCGGCGCAGGCCGAGGCCCGCGAGGACGAACGGGACGCCGAGGCCGAGGCAGTAGGCGAAGGTGAGGAACGCCCCACGGCCGGGCGCGGCGTCGCCGAGCGACAGCCCGAGGACGGCGCCGAGCGTGGGGCCGATGCAGGGGGTCCACCCGAGGCCGAACAGGGCGCCGAGCAGGGGCGCCGCGGCGAGCCCGACGGACGGCACGCGGTGCACGCGGACGTCACGCTGCAGAGCGGGCACCAGCCCCATGAACGCGAGGCCGAGGACGATGGTGACGACGCCCATGACGATCGAGATCGTGCGGGCGTAGGGCGCGAGCTGGAACCCGATGGCGCCGAACAGCGTGCCGTAGGAGACGAACACGGCGCTGAAGCCGAGGACGAACAGCAGCGTGCCCGCGAGCATGCGTCCGCGCGGCCTCGAGCCGGTGTCGGCGAGGTCGGCGGCCGACAGCCCCGTCACGTACGACAGGTAGCCCGGCAGCAGCGGCAGCACGCACGGGGAGAAGAAGGAGACCAGGCCGGCGAGCATCGCCACGGGCACGGCGAGCAGCAGCGAGCCCGACGAGGCGGTGCCGGCGAACCACTCACCCATCGCTCTGCCTCACGTCGCCGGACTTCACCTCGTCGATCAGCCCCGAGAGCGTGGACGCCGTGACGTCGTCGAGGACGCGGGCCGCGACGCGTCCCTGGTCGTCGATCACCCACGTCGTGGGGATGGCCTGCGAGGGGAGCGAGTCGGCGAAGCCCAGCAGGGTCTGCGACGAGGGGTCGGAGATGCTCGGGTACGGCATGCCGACCCGGTCGGAGAACGCCTTGGACGCGGTGGACTCCTCGCGGATCGCGATGCCCACGAACTGCACGTCCTGGTCGGCGTACTGCTTCGACACCTGGATCAGCGCCGGCGCCTCCTTGCGGCACGGCGGGCACCACGAGCCCCAGACGTTGACCACGAGCGTCTTGCCCTCGTACTGGGAGAGCTGGATCCGCTCGCCGTCGAGCGTGGTGCCGGCGATGTCGGGCGCCTCCTCCCGGTCGGCCGGGTCGACGACGGTGATCAGGCCGTCACCGGTGACGTACTGGCCGCTGTTGGTCGTCGCGTTGCGCGAGCACGACGGGAGCACGCCGACGAGCGCGACGGCGAGCAGGACGACCGCGGCGCGGCGGACACGGGCGGGCACCGTCACGCGCCGCCCACGAACTTCTTGCGCAGCGCAGCCGGGATCAGGTCGCCGGCGGGCTCGTTGTAGGCGACGGCCACCACGGCGTCGTCCTCGTACGTGACCGAGGTGACGCTCGCGAGCGAGCACTGGCGCTTGCGGGGGTCGTGCGCGAACCGGCGTCCCTCGACGGCCATGCGGGCGGTCCAGACGGGCAGCTGGTGCGAGACGATCGCCGCCTCGTGGCCGCGCGCGGCGTCGCGGGCGTCGGCCATGGCCGCGAGCATCCGGTCGGCGATCTCGCGGTACGGCTCGCCCCACGACGGCTTGAAGGGGTTGCGGACCTTCCACCACGCCGACGGGTGACGCAGCGCGCCGTCGCCCACGCCGAAGATCTTGCCCTCGAACTGGTTGCCCGCCTCGATCACGCGCTCGTCGGTGGTGACGGGCAGGCCGGTGAGCTTGGCCGTGGGCGCGACGGTCTGCTGCGCGCGCTCGAGCGGCGAGGCGACGAGGTGCGTGACGTCGCGGTCGGAGAACCACTCCCCCACGCGCTCGGCCATCTGGTGCCCGAGGTCGGACAGCACGTAGCCGGGCAGGCGGCCGTAGAGCACGCCGGTGGGGTTGTAGACCTCCCCGTGGCGCACGAGGTGGACGACGGTGCGGGCGTGGGCGTCGGTCATGGCGTCCTCAGCTCTGGAAGGCGTCGTCGGGGTGGGCGGCCGCCGCCGCACGGGCCGCGACGGGCAGCGCCTCGGCCAGGCGGTCGAGCGCGCGGTCGTCGTGCGCGGCGGTGACGAACCAGCTCTCGAACGAGCTGGGCGGCAGGTACACGCCGGCGTCGAGCATCGCGTGGAAGAAGGCGCGGTAGCGGAACGGCTCCTGGTCCTGCGCCTCGGCGAAGTTCGTCGCCGGCGTGCTGCGGCCGAAGAACAGGCTGAACATGTTGCCGGCCGACTGCAGGACGTGCTCCACGCCCGCCGCCGAGCAGGCGTCGCCCGCGAGCTTCTGCACCTGCAGCGACACGTCGTCGAGGTGGGCGTACACCTCGTCGGTGGCCAGACGCAGCGTGGTCAGGCCGGCGGTGGTGGCGACGGGATTGCCCGACAGCGTGCCGGCCTGGTAGACGGGCCCGGTGGGCGCGAGCTGCTGCATCAGGTCGGCGCGGCCGCCGAAGGCCGCGGCCGGGAAGCCGCCGCCCATGACCTTGCCGAACGTCATCAGGTCGGGCACCCAGCCCTCGTGCGCGCCGTCGAGGCCCCAGTAGCCCGAGCGGCTGACGCGGAAGCCCGTCATCACCTCGTCGGTGACGAACAGCGCGCCGTGGTCGCGGCACAGGCGGGCGAGCAGCGAGTTGAACCCGGGAGCCGGGGCGACGACGCCCATGTTGCCGGCGGCGGCCTCGGTGATGACGCAGGCGATCCGGTCGCCGTGCGTCACGAACGCGGCCTCGACGGCCGCGGGGTCGTTGTAGGGCAGCACGATCGTCTGCTCGGTGGACGCGGCGGGCACGCCCGGCGTGCCGGGGATGCCGAACGTGGCGAGGCCGGAGCCGGCCTCGGCGAGCAGGGAGTCGACGTGGCCGTGGTAGCAGCCGGCGAACTTGACGACGAGGTCGCGCCCCGTGCAGCCGCGGGCCAGACGGATCGCCGACATGGTGGCCTCGGTGCCCGAGCTGACCAGACGTACCTGCTCGACGGGCGTGCGCGAGACAATCTCCTCGGCCAGGCGCACCTCGGGCTCGCTGGGCGTGCCGAACGACGTGCCGCGGCCGACGGCGTCGCGCACGGCGTCGACGACCTCGGGGTGCGCGTGGCCGAGCAGCAGGGGGCCCCACGAGGCGACCATGTCGACGTACTCGGTGCCGTCGACGTCGGTGACGAACGCCCCCGACCCCTCGCGCATGAAGCGCGGCGTCCCGCCGACCGCACGGAAGGCGCGGACCGGGGAGTTCACGCCACCGGGCGAGACCTCGCGGGCGCGCTCGAACAGTGCCGCCGACGCGGCCGTGCGGGAGTCAGGAGATACCACCCGTCCATTGTGTCCGACGCGCCGAACCACCGGTGATCGCCCCGTGGCACTCCGCGGGTGCTGACGACGAGTCGTCCAGGTGGACGAATCAGATTCGACGGCCTCGAAGGGTTCACGTGGCGGCGCCCCAGATGTAACATCGTGTTACGAAACTCACGGGTAACGAGATTGTCGCCACAGGGGGCGGGGTCCGGTGGGAGAGCCGGACGTCGTGGCGCAGGAGGGAACGCAGCATGGGAGCACGTCGCCTGACGCGGTGGCAGAAGGCCACCGCCGTCGTACCGGTCGCGCTGATCGTCGGCGCCTGGGGTGCCGCGATCGCCGGCCCGCAGGTCACCTCGACCTCCAGCAGCCAGGGGCAGAGCGACCCCGGCGTGCCCGACGTCCCCGGCACCCCGTTCGAGCAGCCCGCCAGCGTGCAGGCCCCGAACAGCACGCCGTCCGGCGTCGACCCCAGGGCCGGCGTGCCCGGCACCCTGTCGACGCTGTCGACCAACGGCATCCCCGCCGCCGCCCTGCTGGCGTACAAGCGCACCGAGACGCTGCTCGCCAGCGCCGACGCCGCGTGCAAGCTGCCCTGGAGCCTGGTGGCCGCCATCGGCCGCGTCGAGTCCAACCACGGTCGCTTCGGCGGCAACCGGGTGGGCGCCGACGGCGTCTCGCGTCCGGGCATCTACGGCATCCCGCTCGACGGCAGCAACAACACCGCGCGCATCACCGACACCGACTCCGGCGCCCTCGACCGCGACAAGGTCTACGACCGCGCCGTCGGGCCCATGCAGTTCATCCCCGGCACCTGGAACGCGATCGCCGTCGACAGCAACAACGACGGCGCCAAGAACCCGCAGGACATCAACGACGCCGCGCTCGCCGCGGGCGTCTACCTGTGCGCCGGCGAGGGCGACCTGTCGACCAAGCCCGGCGCCAGCGCGGCCGTGCTGCGCTACAACCGCTCGCAGGACTACGTGAACCTCGTCCTGTCGATCGCCGAGCGCTACGCCCAGGGCGACTTCTCCGAGGCGCCCAACAACGTGCCCAGCACGCCGTCGATCGTCGACCGCCAGAACGACCAGACCCTCACGCCCAAGCAGCGCGAGGAGGCCGGGTCGAAGGCGAAGAGCAAGAACAAGGACCGGGCCTCCGGCGGCTCCAGCAAGCCCGGCTCGGGTGGCTCGGGCAGCTCCGGTGGCTCGGGTGGGCCCGGTGGCTCGGGCGGGTCCGGCGGGTCCGGCGACGGCTCGTCCGGCGGCGGCTCGGACTCCGGCGGCGGCTCCGACACCCCGACCGACAAGCTCAAGAAGCCGGTCAAGGACACGGTCGACGGTGTCGTCGGTGGTGTGGGCGACGTCGTCGACGGTGCGACCGATCCTCTGCCCCCGGTGATCAAGGAGCCCGTCCAGGATCTCTGGACGCGCGCCGAGGCCACGGTCTACTGCACCACCAACCAGCCACTGGCCGTGCTCAGCTGCGTCGCCAACCTGGTGGGCAAGCCGCAGTCCTGATTCTTTGCTCTGGTTCTCCTCAGGAGTGAACCTTCGGTGACGATCTGTCATCTGTTGGTGTGGAGTGGTTGAGTGGCGCCTAACCTGGGTACAGGGGTACTGACGGCGCCGGACTCTTCCCCTCCGAGCCGATCAGGACAGTGGCAGTCACGGCACCGTGCGGACGTTCGCCGGTGTCACGGGAGGGACCAGTCGTGAAGTCGACGCACCACAGCAAGGCAGACCGGCGCGGGCCGGGCCGTTGGCCCGTCGTGGCGGCGGCTGTCCCCGTCATCATGATGGCCGGCGCCTGGAGCGCCGCCGTCGCGCAGACGAGCAGCGGCGACGACACCCTCGCGGCCGGTCAGCGCGTGAGCGTCCCGGACGTCCCCTCCGCCGAGTCGAGCACCCCGCTCGTCGTGACGACGCCCACCACCACCCCGCCCGGCGCCACGACCCCGGTCGTCCCCGCCGTCGACACGTCCGCCCAGGACGTCCCCGTGGCCACCCTCGCCGCGTACAAGCGGGCCCAGACGGTGCTGGCGGCCTCGGACGCCGCGTGCCGCCTGCCCTGGAACCTGGTCGCCGCGATCGGCAAGGTCGAGTCCAACCACGGCCGCTACGGCGGCAACGTCGTCGGCGCCGACGGCGTCTCGCGTCCCGGTGTGCGGGGCATCGCCCTCGACGGCACCAACAACACCGCCCGCATCCTCGACTCCGACTCCGGAGCGCTCGACGGCGACGCCACCTACGACCGCGCCGTCGGCCCCATGCAGTTCATCCCGTCCACGTGGGCGGCGGTCGCCGTCGACGGCAACGGTGACGGCGTCAAGAACCCGCAGGACGTCAACGACGCCGCCGTCTCGGCGGGCGTCTACCTCTGCGCCGGCGGTGCCGACCTGTCCACGCCGGCCGGCGCCCGCTCGGCGGTGCTCCGGTACAACCAGTCGGGCCCCTACGCCGACACCGTCCTGGCGATCTCGGCCCGCTACGCGGCCGGCGACTTCACCCCGGCCCCCGGCAGCTCGAACGTCCCCGTCGACACCACCCCGGCCTCCCCGGCCGCTCCCGTCACCCCCGCCGAGGTCACCACCCCGGGCAAGGGCCTGACCGAGGTCGCCGCCGCGGCGCTGCAGCAGCGACCCAACGCCCCGGTGCCCACGACGCCCGGCCTGAAGCCGGCGACGCCGAAGCCCACCACCCCGCCGGCCACGACGAAGCCGCCGGTCGTGACGCCTCCCCCGACCGACGAGACCACTGCACCGCCGGCCCAGGAGACGACGCCTCCCCCGACGGACGGGACGACCGCACCGCCGGCCGAGGAGACCACGCCTCCGCCGACCGACGAAACGACCGCACCGCCGGTGGAGGAGACCACGCCTCCGCCGACCGAGGAGTCCACGCCTCCCCCGGTGGAGGAGACCACCGAGCCGCCCGCCGACGAGTGCGATGGCGTCACGGTCACCGAGAGCACCGAGACCGCGGGCGACCCCGCGAGCGGGTCCTGCGTCCCACCGTGCGAGGACGGCACCGAGCCGGGCGCCGACGTCCAGACGCCCTGCGCGATCGTCGCCAAGCCCTGACGGCTCCACGAACCACGGCAGACGGTCGCGGACCACGGCAGATCTGCCGTGGAGATCGGAAGAGCACACGTCTGAAAACCAGTCAAACAGGAGGAAATCTGGTATGACGGCTTATGCTG
>NZ_JBMGQR010000113.1:0-8748 GCF_049059935.1 Solicola agrisoli
GGCGTCGGCGGCGAGCTCCTCGACGGGTGCGCGCAGCCGCTCGAACCACGACCACCAGTAGGGCTTGGCCTCGCGGCGGTGGTAGCCGATCGACGCGGACAGGACGGCGATGGCGAGCTGGTCGGGGGTGCGCTCGCCGGCCGTCCCGGTGTGCATCGCGAGCCACTCGACGACTTCCGCGTGCGGGTCGGGACGCGACTCGGGCGGCTCGGTGGTCGCCGGGACGTCGGGAGGCGTGGCGTCGCGGTCGACGAGGCCGAGCAGCCAGTCGCGCAGGCGCCAGGTGGAGAGGCAGTCGTACTCGTTGTAGTCGGCGATCGACGTCTGCAGCGCGGCGGCCTGGTCGACCAGACCGGCCTCGCGTGCGTCGAGGAGCATCGGGTGGACGACCATCGAGTCGGCCGCCGTGGTGACGTCGCCGGTGCGCAGGTCGTCGCCCATGTAGAGCGGCTCGAGCGCCTTGATCGAGTACGACCGCTGCGACACCCGGACCGACGCGCGGACGGTGGCGTACAGGTCGACCAGGACGCCTGCCCGCAGGAGGTCGTCGACCTCCTCCTCGCCCGTGCCGTGACGGGCGGCGAGGCGCAGCAGGGCGGAGCGCTCGTAGTCGGCGTAGTGGTAGACGTGCAGGTCGGGATGGCGGCGGCGTCGCTCGGCGAGCCAGTCGAGGAAGCCGCGCAGGGCGGCGCGCTCGCCGATGCGGTCGTGCGCCCACCAGGGGCGGAACGTGCCGCGCTCGCCGTCGGGCGTCAGGGCGCCGAACAGGTACTCCAGCCCCCAGTCGTCGGCCTCGCCGCCGTTCCAGAGCGGGTCGCCCTCGAAGTCGAAGAACACGTCGCCCTCGCTGGGCGCGGGCAGGGCGCGCAGCGCGTCCTCGTCGACGACCTCGGCGATCGGGTCGCCCTCGGGCCCTCCTGGCGGACGTTGCGTCACCTGCAGGCGGGCCTGGGTGCGCAGGCCGTCGAGGGCGCTGCCGGTCAGGCCGGGGACGGGCTCGTCGCGGACGGCGAGCTCGTCGATGGTGCCGACGCCCGCGTCGAGCAGGTGCACGCGCTGGGTGCCGCGGAGGCGGGCCACGAGCAGCAGGTCGCGCCGGCGCTCGACCTCGGCGTCGCAGTCGTCGCAGCGGCCGCACACGCGCAGGCCGGGCTCGTCCCAGGCGACGGGCGTCGTCGCGGCCCGGTGCCGGTCGAGCAGCTGCTCGAGGCGGTGCCGCCGGTCGCGGTAGACGGGGAGGAGGTCGACCAGCCTGTGGCGCGCGGTGGTGCGGTCGCCGAGCCGCAGCACGGCGTCCGGGGCGTGCGCGAACCCGGCGCGCTCGAGCTGGTCGGCGTACGCGGCCACCTGCAGCAGCGCGTCGACCGTGGAGTGGCGGGCGAGCTTGGTGTCCCAGACCTCCCACCGCCCCTGGTCGTCGCGCACCAGGAAGTCGGCGTGGCCGCGCAGCCGCCCGTCGAAGAACGTGGCCTGGTGGACGACGTCGGCGCCGGCCCGCAGCGCGTCGAGGGTGGCGTCGCGGGCGGCCACGAGCGCCTCGGTGGTGCTCGCGGGCCACCCCAGGCGCGCGACTCCGCGTCCGGCCTCGCGGTCGAACGGCCCGAACCGCGCGAGGAACGCCTCCAGCTCGTGCTGCTCGTGCGCGTCGCCGAGGGCCGCGGTGCGCTCGAGCACCGGGTCGGCGGGGTGTTTCTCGACGGGCACCCGCCCCAGCCGCTCGTCCAGCCGGCGCAGCGTCGCGTACTCGCACACGGCGGCCGCGGACAGGTCGGACGGGCTGTGGACGATCACGTCGTCGAGCAGCTGCACGTCGTCTCCCGAGGGTCGGCCGTCACCGTAGCAACGGCCGCCGACGCTTCGGACGAGCGTCTCTGGATCGTGGTTGGTCTCTCGATCGTGGTCGTCATGACGACCACGATCGAGAGTCTTGGCCGTTCGACGACGAGTCGACGTGCCGCGCCCGTACGGTGTCGACAACGCGGAACCGATGACAGGGGGAACACGATGGGTGTCATGAACGCGATGCTGGGAAACGCATCGAAGCTCGACCCGCAGAGGGCGACCCAGGAGTACCAGAGGCTCCTCGGCAACGGCGAGACGGTGCAGGCGGCCTACCAGCTGGTCCGGGACGCGTTCCTGTTCACCGACCGGCGGCTGATCCTCGTCGACAAGCAGGGGATCACCGGCAAGAAGATCGAGTACCACTCGATCCTCTACCGCAGCGTCACGCACTTCGCGGTCGAGACGGCGGGCAGCTTCGACCTGGACGCCGAGCTCAAGATCTGGATCAGCGGCAACCCTGCCCCGATCCAGAAGCAGTTCGGCAAGGGCGTCGACATCTACGAGGTCCAGGCGGTGCTCACGCACTACGTGGCGAGCGCGGGCCGCTAGGCCGGCACAGGCATCTCTGGATCGTGGTCGCCCTGGCGACCACGATCCAGACATCGACCACGATCCAGAGACGCTCGTCGGGCGGCGGGGGAGTGTCGGAGGGCTCGCATAGCCTGGGGGCATGGCGGCCCTGGCAGACCTCGCGGACGACGCGACGCTGCAGGTGCTGGTCGGGCACGACACGTTCAGGCGGGGTGCGGAGTATGCGCGGACCGACCGGGTGCGCGAGGTCGAGGTGGCCACCAACCTGTCGGGCACGGTCGTGCAGGGCACCGTCCTCGGCACCGGAACCGCGGTCTACCAGACCGTCGTCTCGGTGCGCGGCGGCGCCAAGGTCGGCGACGAGATCGAGCTGTACGCCGCCTGCTCCTGCCCCGTCGGCCGTGCGTGCAAGCACGCCGTCGCCACCGTCCTGGTCGCCCGCGACCGCGAGTCCCGCGGCGGCGCCGCGGCCAGGCCGTCCGGGCCCACCTGGGAGACCACGCTCGGCGAGCTCCTCGACGACCTCGACCACGAGGTCCCCGACGCCGTCGACGACCCCTCGGTCACCGGGCTCGGGCTGCAGGTCGAGCTGGTGGCGGGGGTGTCGCCCGCGGCCCGTCACGCCCGCTGGACGGGCCCGGTGGCCGAGTCGCGTGGACGGCTCCGGGTGCGGCCCGTCAGCCAGGGCGCGCGCGGACGGTGGGTGCGCTCGGCGGTCACCTGGGCCTCGATCGCCCACGCCGACCACGCCTACGGCCGGTTCCACCAGGCCCAGGTCGACCTCCTGCGCGAGCTGCTCGTCAGCCTCCGCGCCGGCTCCCGCTTCGCCTACGGCACCGACACCGCCGACCGCGACCTGCTCACCTTCGGCCCCTCGGTGTGGCGCCTGCTCGCCCGCGCCGGCGAGGTCGGGTTGCCGCTCGTGACGGCCGGGCAGCTCTCGTCCGTCCGCGTCGCCGACGCCCCCGCCGCGCTCCAGCTCGACCTCACCGGCACCCCCGACGGCGGCACGCTCGTGCGCGCCGGGGCGGTCGTCGACGGTACCTGGGCCGACGCCGACGACGTCGACCTCATGGGCGATCCCGCGCACGGTGCCGTGCTGTGGCGACGCGACGACGACGGCCCGCGCCCGTCCTGGAGCCTGGTGCTCGCCGAGCTCGACCAGCGCCCCAGCGTCGCCGTCCAGCGGTTCGTGTCGCGCCGCACCACGCTCGAGGTGCCGCCGGGCGAGCGCGCCGGGCTGCTCGAGGAGTACGTCCCGCGGATGCGGCGGCTCGTCCCCGTGTCGTCGGCCGACGGGTCGGTGGCGCTGCCGGTGCCCGTCGTCCCGCGCCTGTGCCTGGCGGTGGAGTGGAAGTCCGCCCACGAGGTCGACGTCGCCTGGCAGTGGCGGTACGGCCACGCCGACTCCGAGCGCGTCCACGACCTCGACGCGCCGCCCGGACGCGGGTCGCGCGACACCCGCGCCGAGCGCCGGCTGCTCGCCGGCCTCGAGCTCGACGACGCCGCCGTCGCGCTGCTGTGCACCGAGACCTCCGGCCCGCCGCGAGTCCTGCCCCAGCAGTGGCTGCACGGCGACGACGCGCTCCACCTCGGTCGCGACGTCCTGCCGTCGCTGCGCCGGGCGGGGCAGGTCGAGGTGCACGTCACCGGCGACGAGCCCACCTTCCGCGAGGCGCGCGGTGTCCCCGAGGTCAAGTTCGCCGCGATGGAGCCCGACGACGACCGCCCCACCGACTGGTTCGACCTGCAAGTCGTGGTCAGCGTGGAGGGGCGCGCGATCGGTCTCGGCACGCTGCTCGAGGCGCTCACCAAGGGGCAGAAGCGGATCGTCCTGCACGACGGCGTCTACGTCGACGTCGACCGCCCCGAGCTGGCCCGCCTGGCCCGGCTGATCGAGGAGGCCGGCGACCTCCAGGACCAGCCCGAGGGCGGCGTCCGCGTCTCGCGCTACGCCACCACCACCTGGGACGAGCTGGCCGAGCTCGGCATCGTCGACGAGCAGGCCCAGCAGTGGGTCACCGCCGCCGCGGCCCTGCGTGACCTGCAGTCGCTGCCCGCCGTCGCCGAGCCCGAGGCCCTCCACGCCACGCTGCGTCCGTACCAGCACGAGGGCTTCCGCTGGCTCGCGTTCCTCTGGCAGGCCGGCCTCGGCGGCATCCTGGCCGACGACATGGGCCTGGGCAAGACCGTGCAGACCCTCGCGCTGATGGCCCACTCCCGCGCCACCAGCGACGCCCCGTTCCTCGTCGTCGCGCCCACCAGCGTCGTCGCCACCTGGGCGGGCGAGGCGGCCAGGTTCACGCCCGGCCTCACCGTCCGCACGATCACCGAGTCGCACGCCCGCCGCGGCTCGTCGGTCCGCGAGGTGGCCCACGGTGCCGACATCGTCGTCACCTCCTACACGCTGTTCCGCATCGAGGCCGACGCCTACCAGGACGTCACGTGGGCCGGGCTGGTGCTCGACGAGGCCCAGGCGGTGAAGAACCACCAGGGCAAGACGTACCAGGCGGTCCGGCGCCTCGGTGCGCCGTTCACGCTCGCCATCACCGGCACGCCGATGGAGAACAACCTGATGGAGCTGTGGTCGCTGCTGTCGATCGCCGCCCCCGGGCTCTACCCCCACCCCGGACGCTTCGCCGACCACGTCGCCAAGCCCATCGAGCGAGGCCACGACCACGAGGTGCTCGCCCGCCTGCGACGCCGCGTGCGACCGCTGATGCTGCGCCGCACCAAGGACCTCGTCGCCGCCGACCTCCCGCCCAAGCAGGAGCAGGTGCTCGACGTCGTCCTGTCGCCGCGGCACCGTCGGCTCTACGACACCCACCTGCAGCGCGAGCGCCAGAAGGTCCTCGGGCTGGTGGAGGACCTCGACCAGCACCGGATGGCGATCTTCCGCTCGCTCACCCGGCTGCGCCAGCTCAGCCTCGACCCCGCCCTGCTCGACGAGGCGCACGAGGCGGTCGGGTCGGCCAAGATCGACGTCCTCGTCGACCACCTCAAGGAGGTCGCCGAGGGTGGTCACCGCGCGCTGGTGTTCAGCCAGTTCACCGGATTCCTGGCCCGCGTCCGCGCCCGGCTCGACGCCGAGGGCATCGGCCACGCCTACCTCGACGGCTCCACCCGCGACCGTCCGGCCGTCGTGCAGGGCTTCAAGGACGGCGACGCGCCCGCGTTCCTGATCAGCCTCAAGGCCGGCGGCGTCGGCCTCACGCTCACCGAGGCCGACTACGTCTTCATCCTCGACCCGTGGTGGAACCCCGCCGTCGAGGCGCAGGCCGTCGACCGCACGCACCGCATCGGCCAGACGCGCCACGTCATGGTCTACCGGCTCGTCGCCACCGCCACCATCGAGGAGAAGGTGATGGAGCTCAAGGAGCGCAAGGCCAGCCTGTTCACCAGCGTCCTCGACGACGAGGCGATGCTGTCCTCGCCGCTCAGCGCGTCCGACATCGCCGGGCTGTTCGCCGACTGACGTTCAGGGCGCGACGGCCCGCAGGCCCGCGAGCACCGCCTCGAGCCCGAAGGCGAACGCCTCGTCGGCCCGCTCGACGCCCGACGGCGCGGCCTCCACCGCCGCCCGCAAGACCGGGTCGGACGCCGTCACGTCCCAGACGTCCTCGGGCGCGGCGACGTCGAGGGCCGAGCCGATCGTGAAGCTGTCGACGAGCGTGATCGCGTGGAGCAGGTCGGCGCCGGAGAACCCGGCGCGCTCGAGCAACGCGGCCAGCGAGCCGTACATCGCGAGCACCTGGGGGTCGGCGACGGTGTGACCGGTCAGCATCGGGATCAGGCGCGGGTGCCGTGCGAACGCGTCGCGGTACTGCCGCACCAGCCGTCGCGCGGCGTCGTCCCACGCCTCGCCGGGCTCGGCGACGAACCGCAGCCCGGCGAACACGCGCCCGCGCATCGCCTCGACGACGCCGGCCTTGCCGCTGACGTGGTGGTACAGCGACGACGCCGACACCCCCAGCCGCGAGGCGAGACCGGGCATCGTCAGGTCGCCGCCGGAGTCGACGACGGCGAGCGCGGCCTCGGCGATCTTGTCGACCGACAGCACCGGGACGGACGGACGGGCCACGACGATCTCCTCCAGGTCGGGTCTTGCGCGGACGGCTCTCTGCGTCCCACAATAAACCGAATGACATTCGATTGACGAGCGGAGCGGTGACATGAGGGTGATCGAGGCCGGACCGGTGCCGGAGTCGCCGGCGCGGGTGGATGCCGCCGGACGCGAGCCGCTGCGGGTCGGCGTGGTCCAGCACCGCTGGCGCGAGGACGCCGACGAGCTGGTGCAGGTGCTCACCGACGCGATCGGGCAGGCCGCCGACGCCGGCGCGCAGCTGGTGCTGCTGCCCGAGCTCACCTTGTCGCGCTACCCGGCCGACACGCTTCCCGAGGGCGACGCCACCCGCACCGCCGAGGACCTGCTCACCGGCCCGACGGTGTCGTTCGCGGCCGCCGCGGCGCGACGTCACGGCGTCCACGTGCACGCCTCGCTGTTCGAGAAGGCGCCGGGCGACGACGGGCTGGGCCTGAACACCGCGGTGCTCGTCGGCCCCGACGGGTCGCTCGTCGCGCGGACCCGCAAGCTGCACATCCCCGTCACCGCCGGCTACCACGAGGACCGCTACTTCCGGCCCGGCCCGGCCGACGAGCCCTATCCCGTGGTCGACCTGCCCGGCCACGACGCGCGCCTCGGTCTGCCGACGTGCTGGGACGAGTGGTTCCCCGAGGTCGCCCGCGCCTACGCGCTCGCCGGCGCGGACGTGCTGGTCTACCCGACGGCGATCGGGTCCGAGCCCGACCACCCGGACTTCGACACCGCGCCGCTGTGGCGCCAGGTGATCGTGGGGCACGCGATCGCCAACGGCCTGTTCGCCGTGGTTCCCAACCGCACCGGCAGCGAGGGCCTGATCGACTTCTACGGCTCGTCCTTCGTCGTCGACCCCTACGGCAGGGTGCTCGTGGAGGCACCGCGCGACGAGGAGGTCGTGCTGGTGGCCGACCTCGACCTCGACCAGCGCCGCGACTGGCTCACCCTCTTCCCGTTCCTGGCCACCCGCCGTCCCGACACCTACGGAGCACTGACCCGATGACGTGGGCGATGCCGGCCGAGACCGCGCCCCACACGCGCACCTGGATGGCCTGGCCGAGCAGCGGCTACACGCTGGGCGAGACCGCCGCGGACGCCGACGAGGCCCGCGCCACCTGGGCCGCGGTCGCGCACGCGGTGGCCGGGTTCGAGCCGGTCGCGATGGTCGTCGACCCGCTCGCCGAGGACGTCGCCCGGTCCTGGCTGTCGTCCGAGGTCGAGCTGCACGTCGCCCCGCTCGACGACGCCTGGATGCGTGACATCGGCCCCACCTTCGTCGTGGGTGACGACGGACGCCTCGGCGCCGTCGACTGGGTGTTCAACGGGTGGGGCCAGCAGGAGTGGGCGCGCTGGGAGCACGACGCCGCCGTCGGACGCCGGGTCGCCGCGCTGGCGGGCGCCGAGCTGGTGCCCAGCTCGCTGGTCAACGAGGGCGGGGCGATCCACGTCGACGGGCGCGGCACCGTCCTCGTCACGCGGACCGTGCAGCTCGACGAGCGCCGCAACCCCGGCTGGACGCGCGAGGAGGTCGAGGCCGAGCTCGCGCGGACGCTGGGGGCGTCCGAGGTGATCTGGGTGCCGCGCGGCCTCACCCGCGACTACGACACGTTCGGCACCCGCGGGCACGTCGACATCGTCGCCTGCCTGCCGTCGCCGGGCGTCGCGCTCGTGCACGACCAGCAGGACGCCTCGCACCCCGACCACGCCGTCAGCGCCGAGGTGGTCGCGGTGCTCGGCGAGCACCTCGACGTGCTGCGGCTGCCCGCGCCCACCGTGCTGTGCGACGACGAGGGTCCGGTGGACTACAGCTACGTCAACCACCTCGTCACCAACGACGGCGTGGTCGCGTGCACGTTCGACGACCCGAACGACGACCGGGCCCTGGGCGTGCTCGCCGACGCCTACCCCGGCCGCCGCGTCGTCGGCGTCGACGCCCGCCCGCTGTTCGCGCGCGGGGGCGGCATCCACTGCATCACCCAGCAGCAGCCGGCGGTCTGAGCCTCATCGCACCTCGAAGCGGGTGAGTCCCTGCGGGCTCGCGGCCTGCACCTCGGCGGCATCGACGCGCGCGGACGCGGGGCCGGAGCGGACGACGTCCAGCACCTGCTCGACGGCCGCGGACGGCCCCTCGAGGTGCGCGCCGACGCTGCCGTCCTCGCGGTTGGTCACCCAGCCGCGGACGCCGGCGCGGTCGGCCGCCTGGGCGACGGTGAAGCGGAAGCCGACGCCCTGCACCCGCCCGCGGACGAGCACCTGCACCGCCGTGGTCTCGTCGTGGT
>NZ_JBMGQR010000114.1:0-8589 GCF_049059935.1 Solicola agrisoli
CTGCCGCGGCGTGCAAGGACGCCGGACCGGACGTCCTGTTCGTCAAGGGCGCCGAGCAGAACCGCGCCAAGCAGATGTGCACCGGGTGCCCCGTGCGTGCCGAGTGCCTCTCCGAGGCCCTCGACAACGAGATCGAGTGGGGCGTCTGGGGCGGCATGACCGAGCGTGAGCGCCGTGCGCTGCTCCGCCGTCGTCCGAACGTCACCTCGTGGCGCTCGATCCTCGAGGCCGCCCAGTCCGGCGCCGTCCCGGTCGAGGTCTCCCGCACCGCCTGACGTCACTTCGCTCGGCCTGAGCGTCTGGGCGTGTGCTCAGGCGGTCAGGTGGTCCGGGACAAGAGCGAACCGATGGTCCGGAGACCGTCGAGGTCGTGGACGTCGGTGGGCAGCGCGGGCACCGCGATGGTGGGCACCGAGGGGTGCGCCGCGGCGAAGCGACGTCGCAGACGGTCCTCGCGCTCACGCACCCGTCCCAGCGACGCGTGCACGTGCAGCAGGCCGGCGACGCGCGCCGACGTCTCGTCGCCGTCACCCTCGAGCGCCCGGGCGGCCACCTCGGCACCGTCGGGGTCGAGGTCGCCGGCCACCTCGGTGACCCGGTTGACCACCAGGCCGGCCAGCGGCATCTGCTCGCCGCTCAGCCGGTCGACGAAGTAGGTGGCCTCGCGCATCGCGTCCGGCTCGGGCACCGCCACCACGCAGAACGCCGTGCCCGGCGCCTTGAGCAGCGCGTACGTCGCCTCGGCGCGCTGACGGAAGCCGCCGAAGAGCGTGTCGAACGCCGCGATGAAGGTCTGGACGTCAGTGAGGACCTGGGCGCCGAGCACCTTGTTGAGCGCGCTCGTGACGATCCCGAACCCCGCCGAGAACAGCCGGGCCGGGCCGCGGGCCGGGGCCAGCAGCAGCTTGATGAAGCGTCCGTCCAGCAGCGACGACAGCCGCTCGGGCGCGTCCAGGAAGTCGAGCGCCGACCGCGACGGCGGGGTGTCGACGACGATGAGGTCCCAGCGGGCGCCTGCCGAGCCGTCGGCCTGCTCGCCGTAGAGCTGGCCCAGCTTCTCCATGGCCATGTACTCCTGCGTGCCCGCGAACGAGCTCGACAGCGCCTGGTAGAAGGGGTTGTCGAGGATGGTGCGGGCCTTGTCGGCCGTCGCGTGCGCCTCGACCACCTCGTCGAAGGTGCGCTTCATGTCGAGCATCATCGCGTCGAGCGAGCCGGTGCCGCCCACGCCCTCGACCGGGCGCGGCACGTTGTCGAGCTCGGTGAGGCCCATCGACTGGGCGAGCCGGCGGGCCGGGTCGATGGTGAGGACGCAGACGCGCCGGCCCTGCTCGGCCGCACGCAGCGCGATCGCCGCGGCGGTCGTCGTCTTGCCCACGCCGCCGGAGCCGCAGCACACGACGATCCGGGTGGCCGGGTCGCCGATCACGCGGTCGACGTCGAGCGGGGTGGCCGTGGTGCCACCGCCGTCGCCGCGCACGGTGCGGTGACGGTCGGGGGTGCGGCGCTGGGGGCTCATGGGTCCACCTCGGTGCCGACCACCGCGGTGAGGTGCTCGGCGAGCTCGTAGAGGGCGCCGACGTCGACGCCGTCGGGCAGGAACGGCAGCTCCACGACGGGCTGCTCGCCCTCGTCGAGGACGCTGCGCTGCGCGTCCTGCAGGTCGAGGCGCTCGGCGTGGGCGCGGCCCTCGTCGAGCAGCACCGCCGCGACGTCGTCGGCACCGGCCACGGACGCGCGGCCGAGACGCTCGGCGACGTCGGACGCGTCGAGGTCGCCGGCCTCGAGGGCCTTGCGGGCGGCGTCGTCGAGGGGCGAGGTGCGCACGAGGTTGACCAGCACGTGACCGACCGGGAGCCCGGTGGCGGTGAGCTCGGCGACGCCGTCGAGGGTCTCCTGCACGGGCATCTCCTCGAGCACGGTGACGAGGTGGACCTGGGTGCGGCGCGAGTGCAGCAGCGACATGATCGAGTCGGCCTGCTTGCGGATGGGGCCGACCTTCGCGAGCCCGGCCACCTCGGTGTTGACGTTGAGGAACCGGGTGATCCGGCCGGTGGGCGGGGCGTCGAGCACGATCGCGTCGTAGACGTGGCGGCCGTCGTCGCCCCGGCGCTTCTCGGCCTCGTAGACCTTGCCGGTGAGCAGGACGTCGCGGACGCCGGGTGCGATGGTCGTGGCGAAGTCGATGATCCCGAAACGGTCGAGCGCCTTGCCGGCGCGACCGAGCTTGTAGAACATGTCGAGGTACTCGATCAGCGCGGCCTCGGGGTCGATGGCCAGCGCGTGCACCTGCCCGCCGCCGCGTCCGACGGCGATGCGGCGCTCCTCGTAGGGCAGCGGCGCGAGGTCGAACAGCCGGGCGATGCCCTGGCGGCCCTCGGCCTCGCAGAGCAGCACGCGGCGACCGTCCGAGGCCAGCGCCATCGCCAGCGCCGCGGCCACCGTGGTCTTGCCCGTCCCGCCCTTGCCCGTGACGACGTGCAGCCTCGGTGGTGGGGTGGTCACCTCCTCAGGCTAGTGGGGTCGGCACCGCCCTGCCGTCCGGCCGGCCACCGTTAGAGTCCGGTCCATGACCAAGTGGGAGTACATGACCGCGCCCGTGCTGGTGCACGCGACCAAGCAGATCCTCGACAACTTCGGCCAGGACGGCTGGGAGCTGGTCCAGGTGGTGCCGGGGATGAACCCCGAGAACCTCGTCGCCTACTTCAAGCGTCCCGTCGCGGGCAGCTGATGAGCACCCCCGAGGAGCGGCTCGCCGAGCTCGGGCTGAGCGTGCCGGACGTCGTGCCGCCGGTGGCGTCGTACGTCCCGGCCGTGCGCTCGGGTCAGTACGTCTACGTGTCGGGCCAGCTGCCCATGCGCGACGGCGTGCTGGTGGCCGAGGGGAGCGTCGGCGACGACGTCACGCCCGAGCTGGCCACCGAGTGCGCCCGTCAGAGCGCGCTCAACGCCATCGCCGCCGTCCGCTCGCAGGTGCCCGACCTGTCGGCGGTGGTGCGCGTCGTCAAGGCCACCGTCTTCGTGGCGTCCGCCCCGGGCTTCACCGGCCAGCCGCAGGTGGCCAACGGTGCGAGCCAGCTGTTCGGCGACGTGTTCGGCGACGCCGGCGTGCACGCCCGCAGCGCGGTGGGCGTCTCGGCACTGCCGCTCGACGCCCCCGTCGAGGTCGAGCTCGTGGTCGAGGTCGCCGGCTGATGCACCGCCAGCGCCTCGACGTCAGCGACGCGATCAGGGCGCGGATCGCCTCGATCGCGGCTGGCGACGTCGAGGCCGCGGTGCCGCGCCCGGCGTCCACGGTCGTGCTGCTGCGCGACGGCGACGCCGGGCCCGACGTCTACCTGCTGCTGCGCCGGCGCTCGATGGCGTTCGCGGCGGGCGTCCACGTCTTCCCCGGCGGCGGGGTCGACGAGCGCGACGCCGAGCCGCTGCCGGGCTGGCACGGCCCCGACGCCGCGTGGTGGGCCGAGCACTTGGGCTGCGACGTCGACGCCGCGCACGCCCTGGTGGTGGCCGCGGTGCGCGAGACGTTCGAGGAGTCGGGCGTGCTGCTCGCCGGCACGGACGGCGCCCACGTCGTGCCCGACACCACCGGTGAGGAGTGGGAGGCCCACCGGCACGCGCTCGTCGAGCACGAGCAGTCGCTGGCGGCCGTCCTCGCCGCGCACGACCTCGTGCTGCGGGCCGACCTGCTCTCGCCCTGGGCGCACTGGATCACCCCCGAGGTCGAGCCGCGTCGCTACGACACCTTCTTCTTCGTGGCCGCCCTGCCCGAGGGGCAGCGCACGCGCGACGTCTCGACCGAGTCCGAGCAGGTGCGCTGGGTGCCGCTCGCGGACGTCGGCCCCGACCTCGCGATGATGCCGCCCACGCGCATCACCTGCGAGCAGCTCGGCGCGTTCACCACCGTGGACGACGCGCGCGCCGCGGCGGTCGGACGTCGCGTCCCGGTGGTGGCGCCGCACATGGTGCTGGAGGGTGACGACGTCTACCTCGTGCGCGACGAGACCTGACGCGGGAGGGTGGTGCGATGAGCGAGCGGTGGGACGGCGGGGCCGTCGGCGAGCGGGCGGTCTGCGTCCGCGAGGACAACCCGGGCGTGATGACGCTCGAGGGCACCAACACCTGGGTGCTGCGCGAGCCCGGTGGTGAGCGGTCGATCGTCGTCGACCCCGGAGAGGGGGACGAGGCGCACATGCGGGCCGTGCTTGAGGTCGCGGCGCCCGTCGCGCTCGTGCTCCTGACGCACCGGCACGACGACCACCGCGGGCTCGCCGCCGCGCTGGCCGCCGACCAGGGATGCCCCGTGCGGGCGACCGACCCGGCGGAGTGCGTCGACGGGCCCCCGCTGGTCGACGGCGAGGTGATCGAGGTCGACGGCCTGGAGGTCGTGGTGGTGGCCACCCCGGGCCACACCTCGGACTCGACGTCGTTCCTCGTGCCCGGCGACGGCGCCGTGCTGACCGGCGACACCGTGCTGGGACGCGGCACCACCGTCGTCGCGCACCCCGACGGCGTGCTCGGGCCCTACCTGGACTCGCTGGAGCGCCTCCTCGGCAAGGCCCGCAGCGGGCTGGTCAGCCTGCTTCCCGGGCACGGCCCGGTGGTCGAGGACCCGGTCGCGGTGCTGGAGCACTACCTCGCGCACCGAGCCGAGCGCCTGGAGCAGGTGCGCGCCGCGGTGGCCGGTGGCGCCACGACGCCGCGCGCCGTCGTCGAGCAGGTCTACGCCGACGTCGACGAGTCCGTGTGGCCCGCCGCCGAGCTCTCCGTCGCCGCCCAGCTCGACCACCTCGCCGCCGGCGGCTGACCGCTCTCGTCGATTACCACGGTCTCCTGGTGAACGGTCGCGAACCACGGCATGTTTGCCACGGTTCGCGACTGTTCACCAGGAGAACCTGGTAAACGCGGGACGGGTGGGACGAGTCAGCGGGAGCGCTTGGAGAGGCGCTCGGGGTCGATGATGACGACCGAGCGGGGCTCGAGGCGGAGCCAGCCGCGCATCGCGAAGTCGGCGAGCGCCTTGTTGACGGTCTCGCGGGAGGCGCCGACCAGCTGGGCGAGCTCCTCCTGCGTGAGGTCGTGGTGCACGTGGATGCCGTCGTCGGCCTTGCGCCCGAAGCGGCTCGACAGGTCCATCAGGGCCTTGGCGACGCGGCCGGGGACGTCGGAGAACACCAGGTCGGCGACGACCTCGTTGGTGCGACGCAGGCGTGCGGCCAGCTGGTGCAGCAGGGCGCGCGAGACGTTGGGGTGCTGGACGAGCCACTTGGTGAGCTCCTCGTGACCGAGGCTGCCCATGTCGACGTCGGTGACCGCGGTGGCGGTGGCCGAGCGCGGGCCCGGGTCGAACAGCGAGAGCTCGCCGAACATCTGGCCGGGGCCGAGGATGGCGAGCAGGTTCTCGCGGCCGTCGGCCGAGGTGCGTCCGAGCTTGATCTTGCCGTCGGTGACCACGTAGAGCCGGTCGCCGGAGTCGCCCTCGTGGAAGAGGACCTCGCCGCGGCGGATGGTCAGGCTCGTCATGGACGAGCCGAGCGAGGCCGCGGCCTCGTCGTCGAGACCGGAAAACAGGGGTGCTTGACGAAGCACGTCGTGGTCCACGAAGTCTCCTTGGCCGTGGCCCGCTGGCGGCGGACCGTCCGTGTCGCACCGGCACCGCCGGCGCCTGTGGTGTGCCTCTCAGTCTGTCCTATCGCGTCGCCAAAGGCGAACGCTTCCCGTCGTGGCGCGCCTCGCCCTCCCCGCGATCGCGACCGGTCGTTCGGCGCGGCGCGTGTCGGTGGGCCCCATTACTGTTGGTCCGGTGCCGACCCCGACCGCCGCGAGCAGCCCGCCGCCGACGTCGCTGGTGAGGCGTGCCCGCAAGATCGACCGCGTCCTGGCGCAGACCTACCCCGACGCCAAGGCCGAGCTCGACTTCGACGGCCCGTTCCAGCTGCTCGTCGTCACGGTGCTGTCGGCGCAGACCACCGACCGGCGCGTCAACGCCGTGCGGCCGGTCCTGTTCGACGCCTACCCCGACCCCGTGGCGATGGCCGGTGCCGACCGCGAGCGGCTCGAGGAGATCCTCAAGCCCACCGGGTTCTTCCGGGCCAAGACGCAGTCGGTCCTCAAGCTCAGCGCCGACCTCGTCGAGCGCTTCGACGGCGAGGTCCCGCCGCGTCTGAAGGACCTCGTGACGCTGCCCGGCGTCGGCCGCAAGACCGCCAACGTCGTGCTCGGCAACGCGTTCGGCGTCCCGGGCATCACCGTCGACACCCACTTCGGACGCCTGTCGCGCCGCCTCGGCCTCGTCGACGCCGAGACGTCGAAGGACCCGGTCAAGACCGAGCACGCCGTCGGGGCGCTGTTCCCCAAGCGCGACTGGACAATGCTCAGCCACCACCTGATCTGGCACGGCCGCCGCGTGTGCCACGCCCGCAAGCCGGCGTGCGGCGCCTGCCCGGTGGCGCGCTGGTGCCCGTCGTTCGGCGAGGGACCCACCGATCCCGACGAGGCCGCGAAGCTGGTCAAGACCGAGGGCCGCGCATGAGCCGAACCCGCGTCGCGGGCGTGCTGCTCTCGGCGTCGGTGCTGCTGCTCGCGGGGTGTGGAGGCGACGACGAGCCCACCACCGCACCCACGTTCGGTGGCGGCGGGCCCACGGCCGGCGAGGCCGACGTCGACACCCCCGCCCTGCAGGCGCTCCGGTCCGAGGCCGGGCTGGACGACTGCCCGGCCACGGACGCCTCCGCCACGCCCGCCCCCGCGGGCGCCGACGGCGTCAGGCTCCCCGACGCGTCCCTCGACTGCCTCGGTGGCGGGTCGCCGGTCAGCCTGGCCGCGCTGCGCGGCACGCCCACCGTCGTCAACCTGTGGGCGTCGTGGTGCGAGCCGTGCCGCGACGAGCTCCCCGTCCTCGCGAGCCTGCACGAGCGCGCCGGCGACCGCGTCCGGGTGCTCGGCGTCGACTACCAGGACGCCGACCCTGCCGCCGCGCTGCGGCTCGCGGGGTCGTCCGGCGTCACCTACCCCTCGGTGGCCGACCCCGACGGCGCCCTGCGCGACGCCCTGCGCGTCGTCGCCCTGCCGCAGACGGTCTTCGTCGACGCCGACGGATCCGTGACGGCCGTCGAGCGGCGTCCGTACGACACCGAGGCCGACCTCGACGCGGCGGTCGAGGAGCACCTCGGGGTGACGCCGTGAGCGTCGAGCCGTCCGTCCTCGCGGGGCTGCCGGACTGGCTGCACCCGCTCGCCGAGGGAGTGTCCGAGGTCGAGGACCTCCACCTGTCGCCGCGGCTGCCCTCCCCGCCCGCCGACGCGCGCCAGTCCGCCGTGCTCATGCTGTTCGGCGAGGGCGAGCGCGGCCCCGACCTGCTCTTCACCGAGCGCTCGGCGCGGATGCGCTCGCACGCCGGGCAGGTGTCGTTCCCCGGTGGCCGGCGCGACCCGGGCGACGTCGACGAGGCCGCGACCGCGCTGCGCGAGGCGCAGGAGGAGGTCGGGCTCGACCCCGCCGCCGTCCACGTCTTCGGCGACCTCCCCCCGCTGTGGCTGCCGCCCAGCAACTCCGCGGTCACCGTCGTGCTCGGCTACGCGCCGTCCAGCACGCCCGTGCACATCGCCAGCCCGGCCGAGGTCGCGTCGGTGTTCCGCACGCCGCTGGCCGACCTGCTCGACCCCGAGCGACGCTTCACCGTCCGCGGGCCGTCGGGCTGGCGCGGCCCCGGCTTCCGCGTCGGCGACGGGCTGACGCTCTGGGGCTTCACCGCGGGCGTCGTCGCCCGTCTGTTCAGCCACGTGGGCTGGGAGCGCGAGTGGGACCAGTCGCGCCTCGAGCCCTACCCCCGGCCCCCGGCCGGAGCCCGACAGGAGAACCAGTGAACGTCCTCGACATCGTCCTCGTGGTGGCGGTGCTGGCCTACGGGCTGTCCGGGTACTGGCAGGGCTTCATCGCCGGGGTCGCCGCCACCATCGGGCTGCTCGCCGGTGGCGCGCTCGGCATCCTGGTCGTGCCGACCGTCCTCGAGGACGCCGGCGACTCCCTCAGCACGGCGCTCATCGCGCTGTTCTGCGTGCTGCTGCTCGCCGTCGTCGGGCAGGCCATCGGGTCGTGGATCGGCGGCATGCTGCGCCAGGGCATCACGTGGAGCCCGGCGCGGTCGGTCGACGCCGTGGGCGGTGCCGTGCTGTCGATGGCGGCCGTGCTCGTGGTGGCGTGGGCGCTCGGCTACGCCGTCAGCGGCGCCCAGATCCCCGGCGTGTCCAACGCGGTGCGCGGGTCGTACCTGCTCGGCAAGGTCGACGGCGTGATGCCCGGGCAGGCCGACCGGGCCCTCGGCGCGTTCAACCGCATCGTCGACTCCAACCTGTTCCCGCGGTACCTCGAGCCGTTCGCCCAGGAGCAGATCACCCCGATCCAGGAGCCCGACCAGGCGGTGCTCGCGCGCCGCGGCGTCGAGCGGGCGCAGCGCAGCGTCGTCAAGGTCGTGGGCCAGGCGCGCTGCAACCGGGGCATCGAGGGGTCGGGCTTCGTCTACGCACCCGACCGGATCATGACCAACGCGCACGTCGTCGCCGGCGTCGACAACCCGTTCGTCGCGGTGGG
>NZ_JBMGQR010000115.1:0-8520 GCF_049059935.1 Solicola agrisoli
CCCGCGCCTGACGCTCGTGAGCCGCGCGCACCAGCGTCACCCGGGCGTGCGGGTGATGCGGACGGGGCGGGTGATGGAGTCGTTGATCCCCGCGGTGCTGGAGCAGAAGGTCGTGGGGTCCGACGCGTTCGCGTCCTGGCGGCGGCTGCTGCGCCGGTACGGCGACGACGCACCGGGGCCCACGCCCGTCCCGATGAAGGTGCCGCCCACGGGCGAGACGTGGCGGCTCGTGCCGTCGTGGGAGTGGCACCGCGCCGGCGTCGACCCCGCCCGTGCGCGGACGGCCGTCACCTGCGCGAGCCTGGAGCGCCAGCTGCAGGGGGCCGTCGACCTCCCGCCGGTCGAGGCGGAGGCCCGCCTGCGGGCGGTGCCCGGCGTGGGCGTGTGGACGGCCGCCGAGGTGCGTCAGCGCGCGCTCGGCGATGCCGACGCCATCTCGATCGGTGACTACCACCTGGCCGCGGCCATCGGCTGGACGCTGCTCGGCCGCAAGATCGACGACGCCGAGATGGTCGAGGTGATGGAGCCCTGGCGCCCCCACCGCGGACGGGTGGTGCTGCTGCTGTCCGCCGACGGTGTCCTGTCCAAGCCGCGCCGTGGGCCACGCATGGCCCGCGACAACCACTCCTGGCACTAGAAGCGCAGTATGGACGTATGACTTCTGCAACCGTCCAGCTCGCCGGCCGTCCCGTCCACCGGGTCGGGTTCGGCGCCATGCAGCTCCCCGGACCGGGCGTGTTCGGCCCGCCGCGCGACCGCGAGGCCGCGCTCGCCGTCCTGCGACGCGCGGTCGAGCTCGGGGTGAACCACATCGACACCGCTCAGTACTACGGGCCCGACGTCAGCAACGAGCTCATCCACACCGCGTTGCACCCCTACCCCGACGACCTCGTGCTGGTGAGCAAGGTCGGCGGCGCCCGCGACGCCGAGGGCGCGTGGATCGAGTACGCGCGTCCCGAGGAGCTGCGCGCCGGCGTCGAGGACAACCTGCGCTCGCTCGAGGTGGAGCGGGTCGACGTCGTCAACCTGCGACTGATGGACGGCAGCGACGTGCCGTTCGCCGACCAGCTCGGCGAGATGGTGGCGCTGCGCGACGAGGGCAAGATCGGCGGCATCGGGCTGTCGAACGTCGAGGCGTCGCACCTCGCCGAGGCGCTCGAGACCACCGAGATCGCCTGCGTCCAGAACCCGTACAACCTGCGCCAGCGCGAGGGCCAGCCGGTGCTCGACCTGTGCATCGAGCACGGGGTCGCCTACGTCCCGTTCTTCCCGCTCGGGTCGGCGTTCCCCGGTGCCGCCAAGATCCCCGAGGACCCCGCGGTCGTGTCGGTCGCCGAGCGCATCGGCGCCACGCCGTCGCAGGTGGGCCTGGCGTGGGTGCTCGCGCAGTCCGACCTGGTGCTGCTCATCCCCGGCACCTCGAGCATCGCCCACCTCGAGGAGAACGTCGGCGCGGGCGACGTCGTCCTCGACGCCGAGGCCCTGGCCGAGCTGGAGGGCTGAGGCTCAGCGGGCGGTGACCTCGTCGCCGACGCGCACCACGGGCCACGTGGACGGGTCGGAACCCGGGGCGATGACGGGGACGAGGTTGATGCCGAACCAGGTGCTGCCGTCCCAGCTGCGGTGACGCGCGAGGGTGCGGATGGGCTCGCGTCCGCGCTCGAGGGTGTCGGGATCGCGCAGCGTCATCACGCAGCGCGGGCACGGGCCGGTGCCGGCGAAGGTCGCCCCGCCCACCTGGACGCGTCGCCAGGTGTCCTCGGCGAATGGCTCGTCGCCGTCCACCACGAGGTTGGGGCGGAACCGGCGCATGGGCACGGGGTCCTCGGCGCGGTCGGGGTCCTCGCGTCCGCGCTCGGCGATCCACTCCCCCAGCCGCGCGAGCGACGCCTCGGTGGTGAGCAGCAGCGGGCTCCCGTCGGCCAGGCTGACGTGGCTGTCGGCCGGCACGAAGTCGCCCTCGCCGACCGGACGCAGGCGGGGGTCGTCCTGGAACACCAGGCGCACCGACAGCCCGAGCAGCGAGGAGAACCAGCGGGCGGCGGCGTCGCCGACGTCGGCGGCCCGCAGCCGGGTGCGCCACACGCTGACCCAGGTGTCGGCCGGGCCGGCCGGGGGTGCGACGAGCAGCGGCCCGGCGCCCTCGACGGTGAGCACGAACGGGTCGAGCGGGCCGGTGTCGGGCTCGCCCACGGCGTGCACGGTCAACAGGGCCGGGTGCTCGCGCGCGGTGACCTGGGTGCCGTCGGCGGTGACGAGCATGTAGCGACGGTCGCCGGCCAGGCCCCAGGGCTGGACGATCGACTCGTCGAGGTCGACCGGTGCCACCGACTTCACGGGGTACCGGTGCAGGCTGACGACACGCATGGGCGAAGCCTACGAACCCGGTCGCGCGGGCGTCGGCGCCGAGGGTGGTGCTTCGACCCCGGAAGTACACTGCACGGGTGGAACCCGACCCCCGGTACGCCGTGATGATCCTGCTGCGCGAGGTGACGACGTCGACCGACCGCTTCGTCGAGCGGCGCGGCACCGCACGCGGCCTGCACCGCACCCACCTGCACGCGCTGGCGCACGTCATCGACGCCTCGCGGGCCGGCACCACGATGACGCCCGGACGGCTCGCGTCCGCGCTCAACCTCAGCGCGCCGGCCACCACGGCCCTCGTCGACCGCCTCGAGGCCGCGGGCCACGTCACGCGGGCGCCGAGCGCCGACGACCGCCGCCGCGTCCACGTCGCCGCCACCCCCACCGCCCTCGCCATGGGCCAGGAGCTCTTCGCCCCCCTGGGCCAGACGATGATGCAGGTCGTCGAGCAGTTCTCCGACGACGAGATCGACGTCGTCGCCCGCTTCCTCCGCGCCTCCGTCGAGGCCATCGACGCCGCCACCGAGGCCTGACGTCGTTTACCAGGAGACCATGGTGAACGGTGACGAACCACGGCGAACTTGCCGTGGTTCGCGACCGTCTACCAGGAGATCCTGGTAAACGACCGACCGCCTCAGCCCTCGCCGAGCACCCGGCGGGCGACGGCGAAGGCGCTGTTGGCGCGGGGGACGCCGCAGTAGACGGCGCTCTGGAGGAGGACCTCGGTGATCTCGTCGCGGGTGAGGCCGTTGCGCAGGGCTGCGGGGAGGTGGAGCTCGAGCTCCTCGAGGTTGCCGTTCGCCACCAGCGCGGTGATCACCGCGACGCTGCGCTCGCGACGGCCGAGGCCGGGACGGGTCCAGACGTCGCCCCAGGCGTAGCGGGTGATGAAGTCCTGGAAGTCGCGGGTGGTGTCGTCGATCCTCGACGCGGCGCGGTCGACGTGCTCGTCGCCGAGCACCTCCCGGCGCACGCCCATGCCGGCCTCGCGGCGCTCGTCGTCGTTCATGCGTGGGCCTCCAGGTGGGTGCGGAGCAGGTCGGTGACGGCTCGCGGCTGCTCGACGTTGGCCAGGTGCGAGGCGTGCTCGACGACGTGGAACGTCGCGCCGTCGATGCCCGCGGCCAGCACCTCGCCGGCGGACGGCGGGGTGGCGGGATCGTCCGAGCCCGACACCACCATGGTCGGCGTCGTGACCTGCTCGAGCCAGCCGCGGGTGTCGAAGCGGGCGAGCGCGTCGCAGCTGGCGGCGTAGCCCTCGGGCGACGTCGCGGCGAACGCGGCCATCACGTCGTCGGCGTGCGCGGCCTGGTCGCCGGAGATCTCGGGGGTGAACCAGCGGCCGCGGGTGGTCTCGACCAGCCAGCCCATGCCCTCGGCGCGCACACGCGCGGCGCGCTCGGCGAACGCCGACCCGAACGTCGCCGCGGTGCACACCAGCGAGAGCGACCGCAGACGGTCGGGCGCCTGCAGCGCGAGCTCCTGGCCGACGGCGCCGCCGAGCGACAGACCGACGTAGTGGAACCGGTCGAGGCCGAGACGGTCGGCGAGCGCGAGGACGTCGCGCGCCATCTCGTCGACACCGTACGGCCCGGGCGGGACGGGCGATCCGCCGTGGCCGCGGTGGTCGAACGCGACGAGCTGGTACTCGCCGGCGAGGTCGCGCAGCTGGGGCCGCCACATGTCGGCGGTGGCGCCGACGGACGACCCGAGCAGGACGGCGGGCCGGTCGGGCTCGCCGGTCGACAGGTGGTGCAGGGCGACGGTCATGCGTCCCTCCGGTTCCTGGGGGCGGCGCGCCAGGCGGCAAGCGTCCGGTCGATCCACGGGTCGGTGGACGGTGACACGTCCGGGTCGGTCTCGATCAGCATCGACAGCGTGCGGACGTGCTGCGCCATCGCCGCCTGGTCGACCTGCAGACCGTCGACGAGGTGGGCGGTGCGGTCGGCGGCGTCGCGCACGACGTCGAGGGCGGTGCGCAGCGGCTGCCACTCGGCGGTCCACGCGCCGGCCGGGCGCTCGTTCTCGGCGACGGCCGAGACCCCGAGGATCGAGACGAGCGCAGGCACCTGACGTGCGGCGGCCACCACCAGCACGGACGCGGCGGGGTTGCGCTTGTGTGGCATGGACGACGACGGACCGCCGACGCCCTCCTGCAGCTCGCCGATCTCGGTCTGGGCCATCACCAGGACGTCGGCGGCGATGGTGCCCACGGCGCCGGCGGTGACGACGAGCGCGTGCCCGACGTCGAGCACCGGCGTGCGTCGGGTGTGCCAGGCCAGGGTGGGCTCGGCGAGACCGAGCTGCTCGGCCAGCGCCGCGACGACCTCGGGACCTCGGACGCCGAACGCGGCCGTGGTGCCCACCGGACCGCCGAGCGACACCGGCAGCGACGTCCGCACCTGCTGGACGCGGACCAGCGCGTCGGTGACGCCGGCGAGCCAACCGGCGGCCTTGAACCCGAACGTCGTGGGCTGGGCCTGCTGGGTGAGCGTGCGCGCCACCATCGGGGTGCGGCGGTGCTCGTCGGCGAGGCGCGCGAGGCTGCGTCCGAGGTCGGTCAGCGAGCCGGCGACGTCGGCGAGCACGTCGCGGGCGAGCAGGACGAGCGCGGTGTCGAGGACGTCCTGGCTGGTGGCCCCGTGGTGGAACCACGCCGCGACGTCGCCGGTGGCCTCGGCGCGCACGCGACGGACCATCGGGATGACGAGGTTGCCGTCGACGGCCGCCTCGGCGGTGAGCTCGCCGGGGTCGTACCCGGCGGTGCCGACCTGGCCGCGCAGGGCGGCGTCGACCCAGGGGACGGCCGCGAGGCCGTCGGCGACGCCCGCGGGGGCGTCGAGCGTCCTCTCCAGCGCGCGCAGCAGCGCCACCTCGACGCCGAGCATCCGCGCGACGAGGTCGGCGTCGGTCACACCGCCTCCATGACCATGGCGAGCCCCTGCCCGACCCCGATGCACAGCGACGCCACGCCCGTCCCGCTGCCGCGGCGGTGCAGCTGCCAGGCGAGCGAGCCGGCCAGGCGCGCGCCGGAGGCCCCCAGCGGGTGGCCGATGGCGATGGCGCCGCCCTGCGGGTTGACGGCGTCGGGGTCGAGGCCCTCCCACTGCGCGACGCACGCGAGCGACTGCGCGGCGAAGGCCTCGTTCAGCTCGAGCACGTCGACGTCCTCGAGCCCCTTGCCGGCGCGGCGCAGGGCGGTACGGACGGCCTCGACGGGTCCGATGCCGAACACCTCGGGGTCGACGCCGTGCGCGCCGGTGGACACGATCCGTGCGAGCGGACGCAGCCCGCGCTTCTCGACGGTGTCGGCGTCGGCGAGCAGCAGCGCGGCCGAGCCGTCGTTGAGCGGCGAGGCGTTGCCGGCCGTCACGGTGCCGTCCTTGCGGAAGACGGGCTTGAGCCGGGCCAGCGACTCGGCGGTGACGCCGTCGCGGATGGTCTCGTCGCGGTCGAGGTCGACGCCCTCGTACGGCACGACCTCGTCGGCGAACAGGCCGTCCTTCCACGCGCGGATCGCCAGCTCGTGGCTGCGGGCGGCGAACGCGTCGGCGGCCTCGCGGGTGATGCCGTGGCGCTCGCGGAGGATCTCGGTGGCCTCGCCGAGGCTGACGGTCCACGCGCCGGGCATCTCGGGGTTGACCATGCGCCAGCCGAGCGTGGTGGACCACAGCTGCTCGTGGCCGACGGGGTAGCGGCGCGACGGCTTGGGCAGCACCCACGGCGCGCGCGTCATGGACTCGACGCCGCCGGCGATCATCAGGTCGGCCTCGCCGACGGCGATCGCGCGGGCGCCCTGCATCACCGCGTCCAGGCCGGACGCGCAGAGCCGGTTGACGGTGCTGCCGGTGACCGACGTCGGCAGGCCCGCCAGCAGCACCGACATGCGTCCGACGTTGCGGTTGTCCTCGCCGGCCTGGTTGGCGGCGCCGAGGACGACCTCGTCGACGTCCACGCCGTCGGCACCGAGCGCGTCGCCGGCGCGGTCGACGATCGAGCGCACCGCGTGGGCGGCGAGGTCGTCGGGGCGGACGTCGGCGTACGCGCCGCCGGCCTTGCCGATCGGGGTCCGGACCGCATCGACGACGTACACGTCACGACCGAGCACTGGGGCACCTCCAGGGTCTCTGCGCGTCACCAATGTTCGCATCGCGCACAAGTGTTACCATCGCGAACACCGTAGCACCGACGCGAGAGATCCGGGAGGACCCGTTGGAGCCGGACGACCCCTCGTCCCCGCCTCGCGAGGCGCACTTCGTGCAGTCTCTCGCGCGCGGCCTGTCGGTGCTCACCGCCTTCGGCGAGGGCGCCGAGCACCTGACGCTGAGCGAGGTCGCGGCCCGTACCGACCTGACGCGTGCCGCCGCCCGACGCTTCCTGTTGACACTGGTCGACCTCGGGTACGTGTCCACCGACGGCAAGCGGTTCTCGCTGCGCCCGCGTGTGCTCGAGCTCGGCTACACCTACCTGGCCGGGCTCGGCATGCCCGCCGTCGCGCAGCCGCACCTGGAGCACCTGGTCTCGCAGGTGCGCGAGTCGTCGTCGATGGCCGTGCTCGACGGTGCCGACGTCGTGTACGTCGCGCGCGTGCCGACGTCGCGGATCATGTCGGTGCGCATCGACGTCGGCACCCGGCTGCCGGCCCACGCGACGTCGCTCGGACGCGTGCTGCTGGCGGGTCTGCCGACCGACGACCTCGCCCGCTGGCTCGCCGACGCGCCACTCGAGCGGTTCACCGCCCGCACCCTCACCGACGCCGCCGACCTGCGTGCCGACCTCGACGTCGTCCGCGCCCAGGGGTTCGCGATCGCCGACGCCGAGCTCGAGGACGGGCTGCGCTCGGTGGCCGTCCCGGTGCACGACCAGCGGGGCGTGGTGACGGCCGCCGTCAACGTCTCGACGCAGGCCAGCCGGGTGCCCAAGGAAGCGTTGCGACGGGTGGTGCTGCCCCGGCTCGCGGCGGCCGCGCGGGCCATCGAGCAGGACCTCGCGCGACGCGGCTGAGGCGACCCGCGAGCGACACGCCGCAGCCTCCGGGCGACACGCCGTGACGCTTGTCCCCAAACTTATGCACACCTGGGGATGACGTGAACAAGTTTTCGTCGTCCTGACCCGAGCCCGGGACGAATGTCGACCAAACGGACGAGATCAGCACTCGACCACGTTGAGGGCGAGTCCCCCTCGGGCGGTTTCCTTGTACTTGTCCTTCATGTCCGCCCCGGTCTGGCGCATCGTGGTGATCGCCTTGTCGAGCGAGACGTGGTGCTCGCCGTCGCCGTGGGCGGCCATCCGGGCCGCGACGATGGCCTTGACCGAGGCCACCGCGTTGCGCTCGATGCAGGGGATCTGCACCAGCCCGCCCACCGGGTCGCAGGTGAGCCCGAGGTTGTGCTCGATGCCGATCTCGGCGGCGTTCTCGACCTGGCGCGGCGACGCCCCGTACAGCTCGGCGAGACCCGCCGCGGCCATCGAGCAGGCCGACCCGACCTCGCCCTGGCAGCCCACCTCGGCGCCCGAGATCGACGCGTTCTGCTTGAACAGCAGGCCCACCGCGGTGGCCACCAGCAGGAAGCGGACGACGCCGTCGTCGTCGGCGCCCTCGCAGAAGTTCCACCAGTAGTGCAGCACCGCCGGGACGATGCCCGCCGCGCCGTTGGTGGGTGCGGTGACCACCCGTCCGCCGGCGGCGTTCTCCTCGTTCACCGCGAGCGCGTAGAGCGTCACCCACTCCATCGCGTCGAGCGCGTCGGGCGGGCGGGACGGGTCCTCGAGGTGGGCGCGGAGCGCGGCGGCGCGACGCCGCACCTTCAGGCCGCCGGGCAGCGTGCCGTCGGTGCGCGAGCCCCGCTCGACGCACTCCTGCATCACGTGCCAGATGTGGAGAAGGCCCGAGCGGACCTCGTCCTCGGTGCGCCAGGCGAGCTCGTTGGCCATCATCACGTCGCTGATCGACAGTCCCTCGCGCTCGCAGATCGCGAGCAGCTCGTCGGCGGTGCCGAAGGGGTACGGGATGGGCGTCGCGTCGGGCACGAGCGGCGGCTCGGCGGGACCGTCGGTGGTCGCGCCGCCGTCGGACTCGCCCTCGGCCGCGGCGTCCGCCGCCTCGGTCTCGTCGAGCACGAACCCGCCGCCGATCGAGTAGTAGGTGCGCAGGAC
>NZ_JBMGQR010000116.1:0-8470 GCF_049059935.1 Solicola agrisoli
CTGGTCGACGAGCGAGTGCACGACGGCGAGCGCTACTGGGTCGCTGTTAGCAGCAACTACAACTGAGGCTCAGTGGGAGCCTTGTCCTGGGAGGACACCAGCGAACTCCCAGGACAAGGCCTCGTTGGCGATGACGGGGCGAAAGCCCGATACCGGCGTCCCGGACAGCACGGCCTCGGCCAGCTGCTCGAGGTGGTCCGGCAAGAGGTTGCCGTCACCGTCGTTGAGGGATGAGTCGGAGTCGACGGGGTCCCAGTGGGCGGCCAAGCCGTGGCGGCCACCGGCTCGCAGGTCAAGGAACAACCCGTCATTGTTGGAGTTGTAAGCGATCAGCAAGTACTCCGGGCACCACGTCAACGAAGAGACACCCGCCTCGGCCGGTCCGTTGATGGGTTTGTGATGCGTCCACCCGTCAGCAATGATCTTCGAATAGCTGACGGCCTCGGTGGCACTCAAGAGCCATTGCTTTGGCAGCAGCTGTCCCGCATCGCCGGTTGTGGAGCCGTCGTGCAGGGAAAACCATTCATTTACGAGCTCGAAGTCCGCGAGGCAGTGCTCGCCGAACGCTGCGGTCCGTGTGTCTGGAGAAGCGGGCGGCCGAATGGACGCGGCCGAGGCCGGCGCGTGCACTTGGAGGACTTCGACGTACCTGCGCCAGGTGCGCTCGAGCTCAGACACACCGCCCAGTCTGCGGCAGGGCATTAAGCCAGATCAATCTTCCAGCAAGGCCGGGCCAGGACTGTGGCAAATCAGACTGTCACCTGGTCCCACGAGCGCGGTTGAAAACGTCTCTTGCCGGGTCGACCACGGCAGGCATCAGTCGGCCGGCGTCTACCCAGGCGATCGTGAGTTGGTCGCCGGCGGGGACGTAGGCGACCTGGGCGACCCACTCGGGGTGGTCGGCGCGGTCGCGTTCGCGGCGCCAGGACACGACGAGCCCGGGGTAGGCCGCTGCGTCGCGGCGTTGGTTGGCTCGGACCCAGACGTGGCGGGTGCGGGGCACGTGCGGGGTGAGGTCGAGCGCGGCCCTGGCGCGGCCGGCGGCCTGCTCGCGGGGGGAGCCGTAGCGGCGGTTCGATCCCATCGCCCGATAGTAGGTGATCGTTCGAACAGGTGTTCTACGATGAGGTGTGCTTCCTCACGCGACGATCCAGCAACTTCCGCCGGACCACGCCGGCGGGCATGTGCTCGAGGTCGACGAGTTGCAGGTCGAGGCCGGTGACTACGACGCCGCCCTGGCCGAGGCCGAGGGACGGGCGCCCGAGGGGTGGCGACTGATCGCGCTGTGCGTCGACCGGGCGCCCGAGCGCGGCACCAGGTCGTGAACCGGGCAGGGCCGGTCGCGCCGGGTCTGCCCGGCTGCTGCGGGTACGTCCAGGTGGTAGGGGCGTCGTCGGCGACGCACTGCCGGGCCGACCCCACGGCCGCGGGCACGATCGCGTTCACGGACGGGTCTTCGTGGTGCACGTTCGCATGCGCCGAGCACGAGGACCTGCTCGATGAGGCGTCACCGATCGGCGCCGACGAGCGGTTCGGCGTCGAGCTGCAGCGCCGCCGCGACGGGGAAGTGGCGGTGCCGGTCCGACCGGCGCCGCCTCGACATCCGGGGGAGTGGTGACAAAAGACCACGGTTCGGGTGGGGTTGTGCGTCAATGGTCCAAACGGATGAGGTGGGATGACATGAGTCCAGGACGATCGCTGGGCGGCGAGTTCTTCGCGCCTGCGACGGTGTCGGTGGACTTCGAGGCTTCGGATGTGCCGGACAGCTGTGAGTTCTGTCCGACGTGGCGGGTGGAGTCGGCGGTCGACATCGTCGGGGTGCCGGTGAGCCGGGAGTGGCACCAGCCCACCTGTCCGGTCAGTCTGACGTGGGCCGACGACGACACGGGCTTGCCGTCTCCGTCGCTGCCGTCGGCGGCCTGTTAAGCGCGCCTATTCGAATCGGCGCTGACGGTTCAAACCGTGGCCGGGTACTGGCCTCAGTTGTCGGTGCTGTGGTGGTCGAGCTCGAGTGCGGCGCGGATCGCATCGGCGGGGAAGCGGCGGTGCCCGCCGAGGGTGAGCACGACGGGCAGCTTGCCGGCCTGGGCCCAACGGGTGACGGTCTTGGGGTCGACGCGGAACATCCGCGCGACCTCGCCGGGCGTGTACAGCGCGGGCGTGGGACGGGTCGTGGTGGCCATGGGCCCATTGTCGCTAGGCGACAGGTGATCTGGACCCAAATGATGACATTCGCGACCCCGACCCGAGATACCCCAGATAGGTGCCATTCGGTCTAACTTCTCATCCAGGTGCATGGCCCCCAGGATGCCAATGTGGGTCGCGACCGGAGATCGTGGTTGTGTACGTATTGGGAGCCGCCCTTGAGGACCCGAGACCTCCAGGGCGGTTTTCTTGTGTCCGGGTCTGGAGGGTCGTGCCACCGAGGGGGAGGGTGGCGCGGCCTCTTGGTCTCAGGTCGATTCGTGTGTCGAGGTGAACGTGCGCACGGCCGACGCGATGCCAGGTTGCTTGGGGCTGTGCCGAGCTGGCCTGCGTCATGTGTGAGCCGTTCTCGGGGCTCCCCGTCAGAGCCCCGAGAACGGCGACCAGGTCGGCGGCGCCGCCTGGCGCCACGGGGGCGGGTCGGGCGGCGCCGCGGACTCGATGATTCCCACCGCCTCTCACGTCTAAACACGCGATTTTGCCCTAATTCGTCGGGGTAGCTCAAGGCGATGACAGCACGGGGTCAAGGTTTGCTCAGGAACGGTTCGTCGACCGGCCAGAGTCGTCTCGAGAATCAGGCGGCGGGTGAGACTGGGGTTGTGGGTTCGGGCCCGCGTCGACATCTGACCCTTCGGCGAACAGGACTGGCCCATGCCTCCCACTGCGAGCGTCTCGACCTTCCCCACTGCATCTCAGGTGGTCCCCGGTGCCATCACGGTCGCTCAGGCCGCGACCAGGTTGGGGGTCTCGGTCCGCACGGTGCGCCGCTGGGTTGACCGGGGGCGGTTGAGTGCCTTGTCGAGCGGCGACGGCCGGACGCTGCTCAGCAGCGAAGCAGTCGAGGACCTCAAGGCGCGTGTCACGAACGACCCGGCCTGCCTGTTGTGGTGAGGTCACCCGCCTAGGGGGTGGGTCCGCCAAACAGGACAGTCAGCGCCTCGGCGCGGGTGTGCACACCGAGGAGCCGGTGCACGTGTCGGACACGGCCGTACACGGTATTGGTGGAGACTCCCAGAGCTTGGGAGATCTGGACCACCGTCTGACCGTCGTGCAGCCGGCTCATCACCTCAAGTCGCCCGGGTCCGAGCAGGTCCGAAAGGGCGTTGGAGACCGCCGTGCGTCTCAGGTCCGGGTCGGGGATGGCCTTGACGACCAAGGCCCGGGCGGCGGCGCGGGTGTGCGCGTCCGGGCCGAGCCGGTCGTACAGGAGGCGGATGTGGGTCCGCGTCGTGGCCATCGTGAGCTCGAGCTGGGCGGCGATCTGGTCAACGGTGGCATCGGTGCACAACAGCCGCAGCACCTGCTGCTGGCGGGGGCTCAGTGGGCGGGCCAGGGCGCGGGAGAGTGTGGCGACCCCGCCACTCCACGGATCGCACTCGACAGCATGGGTGCGTTCTGTAGGCGGCGGGGGCGGCGGGGCCGTTGGGCGTCGCGGGACCACGCGGCGGGCCGCCTCGAGCTGCTTTAGGTCGACTTTCAGTGCGCGTGCCCACCGGTCCGGATTGGTCATTGGCGCGCGGCCGCCCATCACTGCGCCGACCTGCCCGGCCGAGAAGCCCAAAACCTGGGCCAGCGAGGTCACGCTGTGTCCGGTGTGCCAGCGCAGCTCGTGCAGGGACGGGTGCTCGCTCATCGGCGCCAGGTCGGTCGTCGTCACGCGCAACGCGGCGGCCAGCGACACCAGGCCGGCGGGCGTCGGCGCAGCGACACCGCGTCCGAAGGCGCCGACCGAGGCCGCGGGCAGGCCGGCGATGGCCGCCAGCTGCACGTGGGTGAGCTTGGTGCGGGCAACGGCCTGGCGGAACCGTCGTGGGTTCCAGGTCACCACCGACACACCAGTCATCGCGCGCTCCTGTCGTCACGACAGTGTGCGCCTCAGACCGCCACCGCGCCCCGTCGCGCGGCGGTGGTGACGGACCATTCCGTCGGAATTGCGCCGTTCCGCTTAGGTCATCGCCACATCAGCCGATCTAATCAATACTAGGTAGACGGACTGTGTGGCGCGAGGGATGGACGGCACTGATGGCGATGGCTTCTGTGAGCGGAACACGGGTCCGCGCGGTGCTGCCGTTCGTGAACCGTCGGGCGGCGGTCCCTCCCGCACCCGCCACCGCGCCACCGTCGGTGGCGGCTCCGGCGGGCCCGTCGGTGTGGCACACCCGGGAGCGGGCGAACACCTACGGCGCTGCCGGGGTGGCGTTGTTCAGCGTGGTCGCGGTGCTGACGAGCTGGGCGACCGGGGAGATCACCTCCACGATCGTTGCCGGCGCGGCCGCCTGGGTCGTCATGAGCGCGGTGGTGTGGGCGGGGCTGCGCGAGTCGCCGCCACGGTGGATGTTGATCTGGCCGGTGCTGCTGTCGCTGTCCACCTTGGGCTTGTCGCTGGTCTCACCGACCGCCGCCGCCTTGTTGGTCGGCGCCCAGACGTTGGGGTTCGTGTTTGCGGGGCAGACGAACCCGCCTGGCTGGTTCGTGGTGCTGCTGCCCATTGCGTGGGTCGCGGCGTGGTTGTCGTTCGGTCTGCCGGTGCGCGAGACGTTGATCCGGCTGTCGATCGCCACCCTGATCTGGGCGGTCTGCGCTGAGATCCCCGCCCGGTTGTTGCGCAAGCTGCAGCACCTGGCGACCACCGACCCTCTGACCGGGTTGTCGAACCGGGCCGAGCTGAACCGCGCCATGGCCGAGCTCACTCGAGACTGTGCCGCCGACAGCGTGGCACCGGCGCTGGTGCTGATCGATCTGGACCATTTCAAGGCCTACAACGACACCCATGGACATCTGGGCGGCGATGAGCTGCTGCGCGCCTTTGGTGACTGCATCAGGGCCAACACCCGCCGCAACGACCGGACCTACAGGTTCGGTGGTGAGGAGTTCCTGCTCGTGTTCGACCAAGTCGGCCAGCAGCAAGCCGCCGTGCTGGTGCAGCGGCTACGCACCGCCTGGGCCCGGCACCCGTCGGGCTCGACGTTCTCGGCCGGAATTGCCACCGCGTTGAGCCGCGCCGACGAGTGCCTGTACGAGGCCAAGGCCGCCGGGCGCAACACCACCGTCGTGGCCCGGGCCGAACAGCCCGTCTGAACCTACGCAGAACTGACAGACACCGTGATTATCTCGGTTCACCATCACAACCGGGGCTAGCCGGCGCGGCCGGTGATGTCCACTCATCATCACGGGGGACTCATGCGATCAGTGGTGCACATCTTCGACGGCTACATCGTCACCCAAGGCCGCGTTCGGGGCCGCTGCTCCTGCGGGTTCCTCACCACACCGCAAAGCGCACGACGAGCGGCCCGCCAGCAGCTGCAGCTCAGCCACGGGTTCACCGAGACAGTCTGCGACGCATGCCGACGCGGCGACCGGTCCCGCACCGGCGCAGGCGCAGGACTGCCAGCATCCCTGGTCGCGCGGGTCGACGCTGCCACCGGCGACGAACGGTTGCTCTGCGCCGAGAGCAGCGGTGGGTGCGACCTGACCACGCACCTGGGCCCCGAAGCCGCCCAACAGCTCGCCGACGCCATCGCGGACGCAACCCGGTTTTGATCAAGGCTGCCTACGGTCGCGAAAAGGGCCCCTGAGGGTCACCCGCCGCTGCTGCTCTTGATACTGGGTGCGGCGCTTTGACCCCAGGCGCATGGACTCGCGAGCATGCTGGGACCGGTCGGTGCCGTACCGAACGGTGCATCTGTTGGATGGCTACCTGCTCGACGCCGGACGTGTCAGGGCTCCGCTGTGGACTGATGCCCTCGTCAAAGCCCATACGCCTGGGTCAAAGAAGGGCGGATGACGGAGTCGAGGCCGATCGATATTCGCAAATTTCGCCCATGCGACAGAACCGCGCATTTCGAGCTGTACGACCAGGCGGCCGGTTGCGCGCATTGTCCGACGTGGCGGGCTGATCGTGTCCGTGACGAGACGCGGGATGGGTGTGGCGTGAGTGGCACCAACCCACGCGCCCGGCGGTGGCCAACCGGCACGACGACGGCGTACCGGTCACGAAGGCCAGTCCCGGACACTGACTGCTCTTCGTGGTCTCACCAGCGACCACCGATGGTGACATCCCAGTGGCCCGAGTGTTCCTGGTCGTCTTCGAACCAGTACGCGGCGACACTGATGACATGAGTGCGGCCGCGGTTGACGGCGGTGCGTAGCAGCGCCCAACTGGCGGAGCGTCCGGCAGGTAGGTCCAACGGTTCGGGTGCATCGCACAGAGCGATGGGGGAGCCGTTCAGGGGGATGACCACCAGCGTCAGCGTGGTGGCCTCGGCGTCGCCGGAGTTGGTGACCGCCAGGTAGTCGGTCGACCGACGTCCCAGGCCCGGCTCGGTCGGACCGGTGGGCGGTGACTCCAGCTGGTGGTGCCGCCAGGTCAGTCGGACGCCTGCGGCACGGTGCGTCTGCGGGGTCGAGTCGGACATGGGCTGCCTCGTTGGTCGGCGAAATGATGACCACGATGGTGGCCAATTAGCGGGCTTTTTGCAGACCGGGCGTGAATGTCCCGCCGCGCGCGGAAGTTGACCTGAGACGCGACGACACCCTGGATTCAGCCACTTGTTGTCGCCGGAGGAGAAGCGATGAGAGCTGGAACCCCTAACGCAGGCGCGGGGCCGGCACCCGCGGCCCGACGTATCCAGGCAACGGTTTGATGCCGCCGCGTCCTCTTGAGAATCTACGCAACGCGCCGGGACGTCGGTCACATTCGCTGCGACGGTGAATGAGCGCAGAGGGCGCCGAACCACCTCAATTGCCCGGTAACGGCGGACCGGTGGCGGGTTCTACGCAAGGTGGGCACGAGTGGTCTACTCCAATGTCTCGTGCACACGGTATTTTGGTTGAGCAGTCAACTACGTCTCGGAGGATGCCCAATGCACGCGATTCATCTGTTCGATGGGTACGTGGCGACCGAGGGCAAGGTTCGTGCCCGGTGCTCCTGCGGGTTTTTGACCACCCCGCAGCCGGCGCAGCGAGCTGCCCGGCACCAACTGCTCGATAGCCACGGGTTGAGTGAGTTGGAGTGCGACGCATGCGGCCGCCAGAGCGACGGCCGCCTCGAGGTGGGCCTGCCGGCGACGCTCGCGGTGCGACCGGACCCGGTGACGAATGTGGAACGGCTGGTGTGCGCGCAGGGCTCAGGTGGGTGCGACCTGACGTCCGAGCTCGGCGAGCATGCAGCCGCACAGGTCGCCGAGGCGACCAGTGTCGTGGTGACCGGTGTGCGCCAGCAGGTCGCTGAGTACCAGGCCGCGACGATCTCGACCGCAGTCGGCGTGCTGATGGGCAAGGGTGGCGTGGACCAGCGGCGCGCACGGATCCGCCTGAGCCGTCAGGCCGCTCATCTGGGGATCAGCGACTTCGAGGCCGCAACCAGGATCGTCGCTGCGGCGTCGTCCAGCCGCCGCATGACATCCGCCTCGAGTTGACCGGCAGCACGGTCGAGCCGGTGCCCAGCTGAACTTGTCTGGGGCACCGTCACGTGGGTGTGCGTGGTCGGCACCGCGGCCGTACGGTCGAATACGACCTTGAAGGACGGTGCAGCACCGCGATGATGAACAACTTTGGTAGAGCCGCCGGTGGGCCAGATGCCATCGAACCGCCGCTGTACCTGATGACCACGATCGATCCCGACATCGCCATGGTGGCGCTAGAGAACTACATCGTGGCCACCAACAGTCGCGAGCAGCGCGGCCGTGCCATCCGAGCGCTGGCAGACTTCATGGCCGTCCATGACTCCATGTCTGGCCGCTGAGCGGACCCGCTCCGATGAGTGAAGGCGAAGCCCACGCCGGGCCGGCGGCGACACTTTGCTTCGTTGATTGTCCACCTGGCCCAGGCAGAGCACAGCCGGTTTGATTCGCTCGCCGGCGATCACATAGGTTTGGGGTTCAGAGCCGCCCGGGACCCGAGACCCTGGGCGGCTCTTCTGCACCTGGACGAGCGGCGTGGGCCCCCGGCTTGACCACCGACCCGTCTTGGGGTCGGTCAGAACTGCGGCTCATGCCAGTACCGCAAGTTTGGCGGCGGCTACTACTCATCGTGGACTGACACTCGCCGATACCGGTCAGCCCGGCGAAGCGCGCGGTTAGCTGCTCGTGGGCTCTTGGTCCGCCGTGAGCAGGGCGTGGATGGCGTCCGCGGGGAACCGGTGGTGCCCACCCAGAGTCAGGACCATCGGGATCTTCCCGGCCTCAGCCCAACGGGTGACCGTCCTGGGCACGACGTGAAACATGCGCGCCACCTCACCGGGGGTGAGCAGCGTTGGTGCCTCGTG
>NZ_JBMGQR010000117.1:0-7661 GCF_049059935.1 Solicola agrisoli
GTGGCCGGCGCCGACGCCGTCGTCCACGACCTCGAGCCGAGTGGGAGTGACGGTGACGCGGCACGTCCGGGCCCCGCTGTGCCGGACGACGTTGGTGACGGCCTCGCGGACCGTCCAGGCGTAGAGGTCGCGGTACCGGCTCGGGACCTCGTCGGCGACGGTGGGCAGGTCGGGCTCGATGCCCGCGGACTCCAGGGCAGAGCGGGCGGACGCGATCTCGGCGGGCAGCGAGACGCCCCGGACGCCGAGCGCCGTCTGCCGGACGTCGGCGAGCGCGTCGCGCGACAGCCGCTCGAGGTCGACCAGCTCGCTGCGGGCCCGCTCGACGTCGACGTCGAGCATGCGCTGGGCGAGCTCGGCCTTGACCGTGACGACGGTGAGCGAGTGGCCGAGGATGTCGTGCAGGTCGCGGGCGATGCGCGAGCGCTCCTCCTGGATGGTCAGCTCGGCGAGCTCGCGCTCCGCCAGCACCAGCTCGTCCTGGCGCACCGAGGCGATCCGGAACCCCCAGACGGCGAGGGTCGCGAGCACGACCGCCAGGCCGTTGCCGTTGTCCTGCCACCCCGGGACGAGCCGCAGCGACGCCTCGGTGACGACGAAGATCGACCCACAGGTGAGCCACGCCCACCGCACCGGCAGCGAGCCCATGGTGAGCGCGGCGACGAAGACCAGGCAGGTGAGTGCCTGGTCGCCCGCGATCGGGACGAGCAGCGCGGTCAGCGCGACGAGGGCCACCAGCACGCAGCTGCGCACGACGAGCTCACGTCCGCGCCGGGCCGGTCGCCGGATCGGACCGGTGAGGAGCAGGCCCGCCAGGTAGACGCCGGCGAAGGCCGCCAGCAGGCCGACGCCGGCGACGCGCACCCAGCCGGACTCGTCGAGGACCCGGCCGAGCGGGTTGCCGAGGTAGAACAGCCAGACACCACCGACCACCGAGCGCATCCACGGTCGTGGCTGCTCGGTGGTCGGTGGCACGTCGGCCCCGGTGCTCACGTCGGGGACGATACTCACACCCGGGCGGTGTCCCGGCGGAACCGCCAGACCGCTCCCCCGACGAACACCGCGGTCCAGACCACGACGTTGAGCACGGCGGTCCACAGGGTGCCCTCCTGGCTCAGCGGGTACCGGGCGATCACGCCGACGCCGTAGACCGGGGTGTAGGTGGCGATGTCGGCGAACACCTGGCTCATCTGCGACAGCGGCACGAACAGGCCGCCGGCGAACGACAGCACCGCGAGCAGCGGACCCAGCACCTGCATGACGTTCTCGCTCGGCAGCAGGTAGCCCATGAACAGGCCGAACGCCGCGAACAGCGCCGAGCAGACCCAGCCGAGCACGCCGCACGCGACCAGCGTCGACACGGGCAGGTCGGCCCCGAAGGCGAGCCCGACCACGAAGACCGCCACGACCGCGACGAGCCCCATCACCATCGCGCAGGCGACCTTGACCGTGACGTAGGCGAGCGGGTGCAGCGGCGTCAGGCGCAGCTGACGGCTCCACCCGACGGCCCGCTCGATCGAGACCATCGCACCGCCGCTCGTCGAGGCGATCATGGCGCCGTAGACGGCCATCGAGATCATGATGTAGGCGGTGACGTTGCCGTTGCCGGCGCTCTGCGTCTTGTACGACCCGTCGGTGCCGAACAGCAGGAACAGCACCGGCGGCACCACCACGGTGAAGATCACCGTGCGGCGGTTGCGCAGCGCGCGGCGCAGCTCCAGGCCCATCAGCGTGCCGGAGAAGCCTCCCCACGGCGGGGTGCGGCGCTCGGTGGCCAGGGTGGGTGCGGTGGTGCTCATGCGAGGGCTCCCTCGTGGTCGGAGGTGAGGGCGACGAAGGCGTCCTCCAGGTTGTTCGAGGTGATCTCGAGGTCGTGCGCGGTGGTCTGCGTGAGCAGCCAGCGCGCCGCCTCGTCGGTGTCGCGGGCGTGGAGGAGCACCGAGTCGCCCCTGATCTCGACCGAGTCGACGCCCGGCAGGGTGCCGAGCCGGTCGGCGTCGGCGCCGGGCAGGGTGGCGCGCAGCGTCCGTCCGGCGGCCATCGCCTTGATCTCGGCGGCCGACCCGTCGGCGACGACGCGCCCGTGCCGCACCAGGACGATGCGGTCGGCGTAGGCGTCGGCCTCCTCCAGGTAGTGCGTGGCGAACAGGACGGTGCGCCCGCGGCCGGCGTCCTCGCGCATCGCGCCCCAGAAGTCGCGGCGCCCGCTGACGTCCATGCCGGTGGTCGGCTCGTCGAGGACCAGCAGGTCGGGGTCGGGCAGCAGCGCGAGCGCGAACCGCAGCCGCTGCTGCTCGCCCCCGGAGCAGCCCTGCACCTTGCGGCCGGCGATCGCGGTGATGCCCGCACGCTCCAGCACCTCGTCGACCGGACGGGCCGGACGGTACAGCGAGGCGGCGAAGCGCACCGTCTCGGCGACCGTGAAGTCCTTCAGCAGCCCGCCGGTCTGCATGACCGCGCTGACCCGGCCGAGGCCGACGGCCTCGCGCGGTGCTGCGCCGTAGACGCGGACGACGCCCTGCGTCGGCTCGGCGAGCCCGAGGATCATGTCGATCGTGGTGGTCTTGCCCGCCCCGTTGGGGCCGAGCAGCGCGACGACCTCGCCGGCGCGCATCGTCAGGTCGAGGCCGTCGACGGCGGTCACGTCGCCGAAGGTCTTGGTGATGCCGGCGAGCGAGACGGCCGGCGCGTCCGAGGTGGTTCGTCCCATGCCCTCAGCCTGGTGCGGCGACCGCACCGCGACCCCTGCCGCGCATCACGACCGCACCCTGACATCCGTCACGGCACGGGTCGGTCAGGACGCGGGCGCGACCGTCCAGGTGATCGGCTCGGCGAGGCTCTCCGAGCGCAGCTGCACCGACGCGACGGTGCCACCGGCCGGCAGCAGGTACAGCTGGCACAGGTCGGCCGTGGCGCCGGCGGCGAACGGGGTGGGCAGCACCGCGGTCGGGCACGGGGCGAACTGGCCGACCACCGGGGTCGTGCTCCACTGCTCGCCCGCGGCGTCGACCACCGTGAGCGGGACGGTGGCCCCGGCGAGGTCGACCTGGCCGAGGTTCTGCGCACGCACCTTGACGTAGACCGGCTGCGACGTGGCCGCCGCCCCGTCGACGCCGAAGTCGGCGAGGTCGGCCGTGGTGCCCGCGGTCGCGGCGGTGACCGTCACCGAGACGACGCCGGGGTCCTGGTCGCCACGGCGCAGCAGGGCCGTGGCCGGTGCGCCGAGGGCCAGCTCGGTGCCGCCACCGGTCAGCGACACACCTGCGGCCGACGGCGACGGGCTCGCGCTCGTCGACGCGGGGGCCGACGGCTCGGGCGCGTCGGCACCGTCGTCGGAGGAGCAGCCGGACACCGCGAGCACGCACAGGACCGCCCCCGCGGCCATGAGTCGCGAGGTCGGTCCCGAGAGCGTTCTGCGCAGCATCGCGCCAGTGTGGCGCACCACGCTCCGACCTGTCCGGCGGATCGCCGGACGGGTCAGCAGCCGATCAGCCTCGCGGCCAGGTAGGCCGGCAGCTGCTCCAGGGAGACGCGCTCCTGGGCCATCGTGTCGCGCTCACGGACGGTCACCGCGTCGTCGTCGAGGGAGTCGAAGTCGAACGTGATGCAGAACGGGGTGCCGATCTCGTCCTGCCGGCGGTAACGACGGCCGATGGCGCCGGCGTCGTCGAAGTCGACGTTCCAGCTCCGACGCAGGTCGGCGGCGAGCTGCTTGGCGCGCGGCGTCAGCTTCTCGTTGCGCGACAGCGGCAGCACGGCGGCCTTGACCGGCGACAGGCGCGGGTCGAGCTTGAGCACGACGCGCTTGTCGACGCCGCCCTTGGCGTTGGGCGCCTCGTCCTCGGTGTAGGCGTCGACCAGGAACGCCATCATCGAGCGGTTGACGCCGGCGGCGGGCTCGATGACGTACGGCGTCCAGCGCTCGTTCTTCTCCTGGTCGAAGTACGACAGGTCCTGGCCCGAGTGCTTGGCGTGCGTCGACAGGTCGAAGTCGGTGCGGTTGGCGACGCCCTCGAGCTCGCCCCACTCCGAGCCGGCGAAGCCGAAGCGGTACTCGATGTCGACGGTGCGCTTGGAGTAGTGCGACAGCTTCTCCTGCGGGTGCTCGAACAAACGCAGGTTGTCGGCGTCGATGCCGAGGTCGGTGTACCAGGCGCGACGCGTCTCGATCCACTCCTCGTGCCACTGCTCGTCGGTGCCGGGCTCGACGAAGAACTCCATCTCCATCTGCTCGAACTCGCGGGTGCGGAAGATGAAGTTGCCGGGCGTGATCTCGTTGCGGAAGCTCTTGCCGATCTGGCCGATGCCGAACGGGGGCTTCTTGCGCGCCGAGCCCATGACGAGGGCGAAGTTCACGAAGATGCCCTGCGCGGTCTCGGGACGCAGGTAGTGCTTGCCCTCCTCGGACTTGACGACGCCGAGGTAGGTCTCGAGCAGCCCGTTGAACATCCGGGGCTCGGTCCAGGCGCCGCGCGTGCCGCAGTTGGGGCACGGGACGTCGGCCATCTGCACGGTGTCGGGGTCGTCGATCTTCTTCCGCTCGGCGTACTCCTCCTGCAGGTGGTCCTCGCGGAACCGCTTGTGGCAGCTCTGGCACTCGGTCAGCGGGTCGACGAACGCGGCGAGGTGGCCCGAGGCCTCCCACACCGGCGTGGGCAGGATGACCGACGAGTCGAGCCCGACGACGTCGTCGCGACCCTGGACGGTCGAGCGCCACCACTGGCGCTTGATGTTCTCCTTGAGCTCGACGCCCAGCGGACCGTAGTCCCAGGCGGAGCGGGTGCCCCCGTAGATCTCGCCGCAGGGGAAGACGAACCCCCGGCGCTTGCAGAGGCTGATGACGTTGTCGAGGGTCGTGGCAGGCATGGCCTGTCTCCGTCCGGCTGGGTGTCGGCGGGCGTGTGCGGGACGTCGTGACGTCCCGCGCCCGAGGGTCACCCCAGGCTAGCGGCAGGCGGGGCGGCGACCACAACCTGATAGGCCGACGGCTCGTCGACGGCGCGCGACAGCAGCGGCACCACGACCATCTTGGACTCGGTGCCCGACAGCGCGCGGCGGTAGGAGCCCACGTCGTCCCAGCGGGTGGTGAGGCACCACAGCGCGGGGTCGTCGACGTTCTGCCCCACCTCGCCGCCGGCGTACCCCGGCTTGCCCGACAGCACCCGCAGCGCGGCCTCGGCCTGCGCGGCGAACGCCTCGCGGTCGGGCTGCGTCACGCGATAGCGGGTGAGGACGACCATGGCACCATTCGACCATGCCGACGCCGCCGCCGAACGCCCCGATGAGCCAGGTGATCATGCTGCGCCTGCAGGCCCTGCCGCGCCTGACCGTGCCCGCCGCCGTCCTCGTCCTGGCCCTGGTCGGTCTGGCCGCGCCCCCGCTCTACGCGGTGCCGGCGCTCGGCATCCTGCTGGCGCTGCTCGCCTTCCTGGCCACCTTCACCTGGGCCCACGCCGACCGCCGCGGCCGCGTCCTGCGGATGATCGCCATGGGCGTCCTCGCCGGCCTCCTCGTCTCCCGCGCCTTCGAGGCCCTGTCCTGACGAGAGTCTCTGGATCGTGGCTGGTCTCTGGATCGTGGCGGCGATGGCGACCACGATGCAGAGATCCACGTGCCGACGTCAGCCGGGCCAGCCGCCGCGACGCAGCAGCCGGATCACCTGGTCGGCCACCAGCGCCGACTGCCGCCGCACCGCGTACGAGCTGATCACCAGCTGACGGGGCCCGAGGATCGTCACCTCGTTGCCGCGCTCGTTGTCGGCGTCCCAGTGCCGGACCTCCAGGTGCGGCATGCCGTGGATCTCGGCCGACGCGTCGTACTCGCGCCACCCGACGTCGAGGAAGTACCGGCCGTCCCGCCTGCGGACGGGCAGCTGACGGGTCGGCCTGGGCAGCCGGTACGCGACGACGATCTCGTCGAAGTCGCGCTCGGGCAGCGACTGGATGCCCCGGCCGCGTCGAGCACCGACTCCTTGACGAGCGCGCGCCGTCGACAGGCCCCCCGCCGGCGGATCGCGTCGGTGAAGTGGCGGGTCTGCGCGAGCCGCTGCTGCACCGACGCCAGGACGACGGCACGGGCGATCCGGTCGTTCGGCGCCCAGGACGCGTAGTCGACGACGCTGCGAGCCGGACGCGTGCGCCGCGGCTCGCGGGCGGGTGAGACGTCGCGGCCGTCGAGGTAGATCGACCAGTGCGGCTCGACGCCCTCCCGCCGTGGCGGCGACGCTCCCGGCGGCAGCACGACGAAGGTGCGGTCGTCGCAGAACCCCTGCAGGCCGTCCCACGCCAGTGCGTCCAGGCCGCCGAGCGCCGCGCCGGGCGCGCAGGACAGCAGGTCGACCCAGGACTTCTCGCCCGGCGTGAGCGGGCCGTTGTGTCGCACGACGACGCCCCGCTCGGGGCTCTGCCACCGCCCTGAGGCGAGCTGGTTGCGGACGCGTGCGCGACCCCACCGCTCGGCGGCGTCCCCGCTGCGCATGACGGTGGGTGCGTCGTCGGTGGACGCCGTGCTCGTCAGGATCATGTCGGCAGGGTGAGGCCGTCGGCCGACCGCGGACCACGTCCGACGCACATCTGTGGACATCCGTTGCGGACCCCGGCCCCTGTGGACCACGAGCGTCTCTGGATTCTGGTCGCCCCAGCGACCACGATCCAGAGACCGACCACGATCCAGAGACTCTCGTCACCCACCCGCACCGAGGATTTGACAACGGTTCCCAGTCCTCCTGAGAATGACTGTCATGAAGAAGAAGTCCTCCGCCCTGCTCGGCGTCATGCTGCCGACCGCGCTCCTCCTTGCCGCGTGCGGCAGCGGCGGGACGGGGTCGTCCGACGCGGATTCTGGTCCCCGCGTCGCGGCGTCGTTCTACCCGTTCGCGTACGTCGTCGAGCAGGTCGGAGGCACCGCCGTGGACGTGGAGAACCTGACGTCGCCGGGCACCGAGCCGCACGACCTGGAGCTCAAGCCGCGCCAGGTCGCCGACGTCCAGGACGCCGACCTCGTCGTGTACGAGACCGGCTTCCAGGCCGCCGTCGACGAGGCCGTGGAGCAGGGGGACCTGTCCGAGGACCAGCGGCTCGACGTCGCCGACGTGGTGACGCTGCTCGACGCGAGCGAGGACGGGGCCGAGTCCGACGGCCACGACCACGCCGAGGGCGAGGAGCACTCCCACGACGAGGAGGGCCACGACCACGGCAGCACCGACCCGCACGTCTGGCTCGACCCCGCCAACATGGCCAAGATCACCGACGCGGTGGTCGAGCGCCTGAGCGACATCGACCCCGACCAGGCGGCGACGTTCGAGAAGAACGGCACCGCGTTCAAGGCCCGGCTCACCGAGCTCGACACCTCCTTCCGCCAGGGCCTGGCGCAGTGCGAGACGCGCGACATCGTCACCAGCCACGCCGCGTTCGGCTACCTCGCGAAGGCCTACGACCTCACGCAGGTGCCCATCGCCGGCATCGAGCCCGGCAACGAGCCCACGGCCGCGCAGCTCGCCGACATCACCAGGCTGGTGCGCCAGGACGGCATCACGACCGTCTTCACCGAGGAGCTCGCGAGCCCCGCCGTGGCCGACACCGTCGCCTCGGAGACCGGCGCCACGACCGCTACGCTCTCCCCCATCGAGGGCCTCACCGACGACACCGCGGACGAGACGTACC